>NZ_CALFQK010000106.1:0-209554 GCF_937921195.1 uncultured Salinicola sp. | reverse complement strand
GCTCGCGCTCCTTCACCGCGCTCTCGAAGGACGAGATCCGCCGCCAGCTGATGGTCGGTCTCGCCATCGAGGTCGACCGCATGCTGTCCGGGGAATGCTCCGAGATCCACATTCAGTTTGTCGGATGACACACCGATCGAAAGCAACCGAAGGACAATCCATGAAGACCGCCATCCTCGTCTTCCTCATCCTGATCTCCTCCTACACGATCTTCCAGATCGGACGGGCGAGCACGCGGACCTACGACCTCGGGGCTCTCGAGGACCGCGACTTTCCCGCCTCCTTCATCACGCGCTATCCCCTGCTGAGCTGGCTCGGTGCGACACTCTTCTTCCTCGTCATGATCGCGGCGTTCGAGAGCACCGTCTCGCCATGACCGAGCGGGTCGTCGGACAGCGCTCCCGAGCGGCGGCCATGCGCCTCGAGGAGCATCCCGGCATCCTCGTCGGCGCCGTCGCCCGGGCCTGCCTCCTCCACGCCGAGAGGCTGGGCCGGGGCGACGAGATCGCCGCCCTCATGCCCCCTCTGCTCTCCCATGAATTCGTCTCTAGGGAGTTCCCCGCACGAAGCGCCGCGCCCCTCGAGAACGAGGTTCTCACCTGCATCGGGTTCCGCTGCGACCCCTCCCGCGATCCCGCCACGAAGACGGTCCTGACAGCCAGCGCGTGCGTCGCTCCGGGAATCGTCATCGGCGACATCATGCTGTGGATCGGTGAAGACGCCCTGCCCGCCAGCGTCCTGTCGGACCTCATCGCACGCGCCGAGTCCGGCTCGCTCGTCCTCGGCGACATCGTCCGGACCGGCGATCAGACGCTCGATCCGATACCGCTCCGTTCGCCCCAGGTCCGCAGGCGCGGGGACGGCAAGCTCCTGAGCACCGAGATCAGGACGATACAGACACCGGTGCCCCTCGAGGACTTTGCCGCAGAGATGGAAGGCATTGCATCATGACCGGAACCATTCCGAAATCGCTGCTGCGACGCCCCCTCCGCATCGGCGCCGTCGCCCGCGCCTACCTGTTCGCCGCGGCCTCGCTCGACCACGATGCAACCAACATCCACGGAAGCATCACCGCCGACATCGTCCAGCGGCTCGGCCTCCTCGCCGACGAGGCCTTCGCGGTCCTTCCGCTCACGCTGAAGCGCTCGCGCACGGACCCGGACGCAGGCTCGTTCGAAGCGGAACTGCGCATCGTCGACGGCGCCCGGCCCTACAACGGACCCGTCATCCGGGCGACCTCCTCACCCTTCGACGGCATCCGTCTCGGCGACTTCTCGCTCACCGTCATGAAGGACCGTTTCCCCGAGACCGCGCTCGCCGCGCTCAAGCGCCGGAGCTCGGAAGAAGGCATCACCGTGGGGGACGTCATCACCACCGGCATGCCCCTGATCGATGGTCTCCGGCTCGTCTCCTTCGCCGACGACCAGCCGTTCGAAGCGATCGCCATCCCGGCCGACAACACCACATTCCGGCTGGAACCGGACGACGTCCTCATCGAGGACTTCGTCCCCGATCTCGTCCGGCGGACCGACCCGCGCGCCTACGGGAGCACGCCATGACGAATGTCCCGCAACTCAACCTGCGCGGGTCCACCGTGCGCGTCGGAGCCCTCGCCGGTGCGCTCCTCGTCGCCCGAGTCGCCCGCGTCCGGTCCCCCACGCTGCGGATCGTCACGGCGGACGACATCATCGAGCATATCGACGAACACGCCCGCGGCCGCACCATCGAGATCTCCATCACGGTGCCCCGCTCGAAGTCCGAGCCGGACGCCGGCTGCTTCACCGCGGACCTCAGGATCCAGGGTGCGAGAGAAGGCCTCGACCCCGGACTGCTGTGCGCCAGCTTCCGCCCCGCACCCGGCATACGCATGGCCGAGGCCCCGGGCGAGACCACCCTCTGGCTCGACGGCAAGACGATCCCGTCCAGCACCCTCTCGACCCTGAGGGACCGCTGCATCAAGCGCACCATGACGCTCGGCGGCATCGTCGAGACGGGCCTCCCCGAGATCGACGCACTCCGGCCATGGCCCGTCCCGCTCGCCAAGGTCGCAGTCGACACCAGCCGCGACCTGACCCTCAGGACGAAGACCAAGGAGACGGACTTCGACGCCTTCGCCAGACGGCTGGCCGAAGCCTGCCGATAGGAAGAAGACTCCCGCCACCCGTATCCAAACGACACCGGCAGAGGACCAACGACAGGAAAGACCCAAGGGAAAATCCGGTCATCACCACCAACCCAGAGACCCTCGATCCGAAAGGAAAACCACCATGGACAAGCCCGCCCGCTCCCGCCTGACCCTCTCCGGTCCGCAGGCCATCAACTCGAACGAGCCCACCGCGCGCGAGACCGGCTGCCTCGAGGCCGATGCCGCCCTCACCCGCATGACAGCAAACGCCCAGCGCAACCGCGTCATGATCTCCGCCATCCTGAAGCCGCACTTCCCGGCCAACGCCGCAGGCGTCCCGGAACGCATCGAACTCGTCGCCCAGACCATCGAATCGGTCGTCACCCAGACCCAGCCGGACGCCGAAGGCATCGTCAGCCTCGGCCTTTTCACCGACTGGTTCCTCCCCGGACAGAGCCTCGCCCTGAAGCCCGCCGCCCGGTCTTCCGTGACCGCCAAGGCGGCCTGATCCGGAACCGACACCAGACAAGACCAACAACAGAGAGGGCGCCATGAGCAGAAGAGCCAATGGGGGAAGACCCCCGTTCGTCGCCATCGGCGCCCTCGCCCGGCTCGTCCTCGAGACCCGCTGCGCGGCCTTCCCGGACGAGACCGCCAAGCTCATCCGCTCGGTCGAACTCTACGCGACGGGTAGCAACAACCTGCCGGTGCCGCTCCCCCGGACCGACCGCAGAGGCCCCATGACCGGCCACATCGGACGCTGGCACAGCGGCCGCGGTGACGAATTCTTCCACGGCCACATCGATCACGGCGCCTTCATCATCGGGGAGGGACGCATAACCCTCTCCGACAGCGCGGTCCCCGCCGCCGCATGGAACGCGCTCCTCTCCGGAGACCGCATCGGCCAGCCGGTATCGAGCCTCATCGATCTCGGTCCCGGATACGACGCGCCCATAGAGGACGTGACCCTCCAGAGGAACGCCAACGTCGAGCATGCCGTCATCACCTTCGACAACCGGCCCGTCCGATGGGAGCGCTTCAAGGCCGAACTCATCGCCCGCCATCAGCCGCAAGGAACCCGGTCATGATGAAGATATGCGCGCTCGCCCGCTGCCACATCATCTCCCGATGCAAGGCCAAGCCCGGCGAGACCATGCATGTCCTTGAGGGCCTCGAGACCCTCGATCCCGGCCGCACCGCGAGCCTGGACATCCCGGGCATCGAACCGCTCGTCATCTTCGAGAAGGTCGACGTGACGGATATCAACGGCCGACCAGCCGACCTCCACCTCAAGGCCCGGATACCGATGAACGGCATCATCGTGGAAGAGGGCCGCGTCCTCATCGCAAGGGACATACTGCCCGAGAGCAGATGGCTCACATACATCCGGACCGCGGAGCGCGGAGGACCGGTCAGCGACTTCGTCGACCTCGGAGAAGCCTATCACACCCCGATCCTCTCCATGGCCGTGACCCATCTCGACCCCGTCCATCTCGTGCTCCGGTTCGATACCGGGCCCGAACCCTGGGACGCCTTCCGCGATGCCATGGCCAGCCGCCACGGGACGATCACCACGCCCGAATGAAAAGCGCCGCAGGCCCGCGATTTTTTCGAGAATCCGGACCTTCCCCATATCCATCCGCCACCACTCGGAATGCCGAAACCCCATAGGGAGAAGACCCATCAACAAGGAAGCTCCCGACCCCGCCAACACCCGCATCGGCATCCTCGCCGCGCACGAACTGCGCCGCCTCGTCGCCACCCATCCGCTCGAAGCCTGCAAGGTCCTCTCCAAGGCCGAGAAGTTCTTCCAGCAGAAGGTCTACCAGGTCCACGACTATTCCCGGGACGCCACCGGCGCCTACGGGAATACCGACTTCGCCACCGGGACCAGCTACCTCTTCACCAACTCCGACGGAACGCTCATCGTCCACGTCACCCCGCCCGGACCCATCCGATTCTCCGAAGACGAAGCATGGTTCGAACACAGGACGCTCCCCGCATCCGTGCTCGATACCATAAGGGAGGAAGCCCCCGGCACGATGCTCTCCCGCTACATTACCGTCGACGGATTCGACATAGACCTCCTCGCACCCGACGGCATCGAGGAGGTCGACACCATGGACCTGCTCAACCCCGGAGGCGACATTCCCAAGAAGGGCCTGATCCCGCTCCACCAGGACATCCACACCATCCTGCGATACCCGATCCAGTCCATCCCCTTCCCCGCCTTCGCCCACGAGATCCGGATGCAGGCCGTCTCCGTCATAGGGGAAGAGGTCCATTCCCACCAAGGGGGAGAGACCGACGGAGACGACCAGACCCCATAAGGGGAAGACACCCGTCTCCCCATACGGAAAAGGCCGGCCACACCAAGTGCGACCGGCCTCGTCCGAAACGACCCGCCACCCGCTCAGGTGACGATACCCATAGGGAACCACTACACCAGTGGACGCCTGATCCCCGACATCACCCCGTCACCGATCGTCCCCACGAACGGCTCCTGCGGATTGACCGGCGGCAGCTTCCTCACCAGTTCGGGAGAGAAAATCCCGATGTGACCGCTCCTGTCCGGTCCACCGAAATCGGCATTCCCCGAAGCATCCACCACGAAATCCGGACCATGGATGCCCTGGAAGAAACCGTCCCCGAACATCAGATCGAAGCCCGCCTGATCGTGACGCGCCAGCAGCACGAATATCCAGTAGCGGGCCAGATCCTCGGCCGCCTCGGCCCGACGCTCGGCACCCGCCTTCGCATCGGATAGGAAATGCCCGGGCACCCTCTGCACCAGCTCCGCCAGACGCAGACGGGCCACCCCTCGCATCGCATCCGCCAGCATCCGGCCATCACCCTTGGGCGTCACCGTCTCCGGCTTCGCAGGGGAACCGAACGCACCCAGACCCCTGATGTCCGTCTCTCCCCAGCCCAGCGTCCGGCCATACCAGGACAGCCTCGAATGAGGAGGGAGCATAAGGGGATGAGACTGACCCAGCACACGGGACGGACCCACCAGCGACGCCGCCTTCCACTGACCATCGCCGATCTCCAGACGGCTCAGGTCGACCGGCTCGATCGGACCCTCCTGTCCCTGACGGGCGGAGAGATCCGGCTGCAAGCGGAAGCCCATGAACGAGAACGGGGGCGGATCCATGGAAGGACGCCACATGGTGAAGGGCTTGCCGAACGTCGAACGGGACAGACCCGTCGACCTCGCCAGACCCGGAGCGATACGACGCACAGCCATGTTGTCCGAGGGCCAGTTTCCGAGGTCCGAAGGGTCGAACGCCAAGGGGCCTTCGCCGATGGGTGCGAGCTCGTCATCGTCCCATCCGTCCTGCGACACGCCAGCCTCCGGGCCCTCACCGGTCCCGTCATCGGCAAAGGGATGATCATCGTCCGAAGGACCAGAAACACCCTCCTCTCCTGAATCATCATCATCCTCGTCCAGACCTCCCGGACCGAACAGATCGTCCGGAATGTCAGGACCGTAATCCTCAGCAGAAGGCCCATCCATGACCTCCGCCTGCGTATCGACATCCCCTGTCGGATCACGCGATTCGTCGGCCGACTCATCGGACCCTTCCTCGACGACAGGCTCCCGGACCGGGACGACCTCGTCGCCCGCACCGTCATCATCCGACCCGACTTCCGGCAGGTCGTCAGGCTCCTGCGCCCCACCCGTCACCGCATCCTCGCCAGTGACATCGCCACCTTCATCCGCCCCGTCGTCCAGCCCTCGACGGGCCCGACGCCGTGCCGCGATCGCATCCATGAAGGTGTCGACCGAAGGGAAGACCAGCCGACCGGTGGCATCCATTCCGGCATCGATGCTGATCGCCGTCATCAGACGATCGATGCGGCGGCTGGCCTCCGAGAGATCGAACTCGTCCGCATCCATGCCGTCCAGATCCTCGAGATCGGAGCGCGCCTCGGCCAGAGCGAAACGCAGTCTCTCCCGGCATGCATCGAAGGATTCCTCGACCGGCTCCACCGTCTCGGAAAGGACGTCATCCTTCAGCGCATGGAGGAACTCCTCCTCCGTTCGACGTGCCGCCACCATGATGTCGGCACGCGAAACCATGCCCCCGGACCACTCGACGATCACGTCCCGGATCCGGTTGAACAACGCCATGTCGACACGGACATCGTCCGCCTTGGCACCCGCTGCCTCCAGCATGGAGAAGATCGGCAGCATGTATTTCGGCAGGAGATGGCGCCACTGCTCGACCAGGGTCGAACGCCTCACGTATTCGGCCAGCAGCAGCGACCGGACCGCCTCGTGCTCCATCACCATGCGCTCGGCCCCAGCCCTCACCCGATCATTGATGACGATGGCTCGGAGCAACCCCTCCTCATCATCGAGCAGCTTGGAGAACGCACCCGTCGGATAGAAGTATCTCGACGGATCCGTCACATCGAGGCCCTTGCCTACGCGGTTGAACATCAGCTTCGGATGACGAGACCGCAGGTCCTTCATCGCATGCTCGAGACGCTGCCCCACATGCCCTGCAGTGGACATCCGCATGGGGTCCGGAAGCAGATCGTCGATGAGCGCGAGCGTCTCCATCGCCTCATCACCTTCCAGACCGAAACTCTCAGCCAGACCTTCCATGATCCGCTGACGACGACGCTTCTCGCGCCGCTTCTCGGTCGGGGAAATGTCCTCTTCTTCCTCCTCCGGATCGGTGCCCGACGCACCGTCCGGAAACGGCAGAAGCGAGTCCGAAGACCCCTCCGAATCCGCCTCCGGAACCGAGTCCGAAGCCTGTTCGACACCCTCATCGGTGCCGAAATCGTCGTCAGAATTCTCTTCGATCATCGTCATTCCACGCCTATTATCGAGTCCCGGATGAGCATTTCACGGCCTGAGTCAGGACCCCTCATGCTCTCGCATACCCTACCTAAAACGACTCCGATTCCACCCGAACCGAGTCCGCCCGTCCGTTTTAGGATGAAATCGCTCCTTCTGGCAACACCCCTCATGCTCTCGCATATACGATGTATTGACGTATTTCCGCCGTTTCCTTGATGTCCAGAGGCCTCATGCTCTCGCATATCGGCGTTTTTCAGTGGCATTCCCATATGCTCTTGCATATTCCATCCCACAGGCCCGAAAACGGCATTTTCCGGCCTAACGTGTCCACAGACCCCATGCTCTCGCATACTTTCTGTTGACCCGATCCGAAAACCGCGCAATAGTGCGGCTTACGGAGAGCGGCCTGATCGACCGACTTTTCTCGTTCCAGCCTCCCCAGGCGGAACAAATGCAGAAAATGACGAGGCATCCAGATGACCTCGCATATGAAATCTGAGCTGAGAGAGAGAAGAATCATGCAGATTCCTGCCATTCTCTCCCTTCTACAACCCGGCATGCCTATCAAGCAGCCGGTAAAATTTTGAGGCGCAATACCACAAAGTCATCCGCACCTTCGGAGCAGACGACTTTGTTGCGCCTTTCCGCCCCTTCCGGGCTGCAAGGGGTAGTTCGCTTCGCTCACACGTCATCCGGCTGCAGCCGTCTTCCTCTTCCAGTCTCCCATCCGGTCACTGGTATTGCCATTCGATCGAGTGCGGTTCCGGCTAGAACCTTGGGCGTCCTCCTACGTCGTCCTTGGGGCGCTGCGCTTGGCTTCCCGACAAGCGGGTTATGAGTGAAGCGAATGATCCATCAACGAGAGGAAAAGAGTATGCCGAACAGTGCGACAGACGATACCCATTCCCGCATGGATACAGACGTCCCCATGGCCACCCGTGACAGCAGCCTGGCCAAGCATCGTCAGGACATCCTGCGCATGTCCGTCGTCTATCCCGGCCACCCCTGCCTGATCGCCATGCAGATCATGTGCTCCTTCCCATCCTACGAAGCAGCCAGCCAGCCGACCAAGCACGGATGGGCCGAAGCCCTGTCCTGCTCCGATGTCCGCGGTGCCGGCGGTGCCGTGAACCAAGGCATGGAACTGCTTCGTCTGATGGCCGAAGAATCCATGCCTCCCGATGAGGCCCATTCGTTCGGCTGCATGCTATGGAAGCGCAGCCGTCAGAGTGACCATCCCGACGCAATGGAACACGGCGAGATCGAAGCAGAACGCCACCGCGATCTCTTCCTCGCCCTATCGTCATCATGGATGAGCCTTCGACATGCCCCTCAGGAGCCTCAGGAAGGCGCAGGAGCGCCGAAAGCGGCTTCCGGCATGACCAACCCCATCTGATGATCCTGAGGCCCACAGGGCGCCCTTCCGATATTCCACCGATAAGCATCAGCGTGACCTACCTGCACCGATGCACTCTCAACTCCAGCCGGACAACCAGAATGATCGAACAGAAACGTGAACAGTTCTTCACCCAGCATGACGCCGAGCCCTGCAGTCATTGTCTCAAGCGTGACGAGCCCGGAACGGGTATCGGCCCGATCATCGCCGACATCCTCTTCGACTGCTATGCCACGGCCGAATCGGAAAGGCTCGAACGGCTGGCGAAGAACGATGCGCAGCAGGATGACTACGATGCCATCCTGCGAAGGCGTAACAACGAGATCTACATCCGGGCCTGCTGGCTCTCCAACACCATCCCCGACGGCATGCCCTCCGAACACCTGTCCAGGATGCTCTCCAGAGCCGCCTGAGAAGCGAAAGGGATCAACGCCGTGCTCGACCACCCGCCGTCCGTGTCCGGCATCACACAGGCCTCAGGAGCGACGCCATGAAACGGGAAGACATCGCCGTCCTTCCATGGCCGATCGTGACGCTGGACTTCGAGGCCAGTTCACTGACTGACAGGAGCTACCCGATCGAGGTCGGTGTCTCCCGCTGGAGCCGTCCGGACATGCCTATCATGTGGTGGTCCACGATCATCCTCCCGCATTCGGACTGGATGCGATCCGATGACTGGTCACTTCAGGCCCAGGAGGTGCACGGCATCAGGCGCGATGAGCTTGCCGGCGGAATGAAGGCTCATCTCGTCATCGCGCGTCTCGATAACATCGTGCGTGATTCGCTCGCATTCTGCGATGGCGGGATCAACGATTCGTTCTGGATGAGGAGACTCTCACAAGCCGCCGGACGATCGCCTGATTTCGCTCTGGGAGATCTCGATGCTCTCATGATCTCGCTGCCTCCCCACATGCAGAAGCGCGCCGAGACCTGGCTCGTTCGGAATCCAGTCGAGCACCGTGCCGGCGCCGATGCGCTCCGACACATGAACATGATCGCCGCCGCCATGGATGTGACTCCGGACGGTCCCATCGAGATCCATGTCTGATCACAAGAGAAAACGAAAGCGAGGAGGACTCCAGATGAAAGCGAGATTCATGGCTCTGCAGACGGTCCTCGGCATCCTGGCTCTCTGCGTCATCACGGCTTCGATGTTCGCCGTGATGACGCAGGACAGCCTGGTCGTGCGATTGCTCGGCTTCGTCGCCGGTCCTGTCGGAGGCTGTCTCGCATGGTTCTTCATCAGCGCGAGGTGGCAGACCGCCACCCGTTCATCTGCGCTCAGTATCGCACTGACCAGACGGTGCGTCACCCGCCCGCTTGTGATCGGCACCATCGGAGCCGGTCTCCTGCTGCGGATCGCCGAGCGCAATCCCGGCGCAGGATCAGCCATCGTGAGGACCATGGACAGGCTCGCCGTGAGCCACGCGGATCGCATCCGTCTGGAAAAGGACAACCGCGCCGCCATGACAGGGAGCGCGATCTCCGGTCAGGGGCTCGAGGTCAAGCAAGGCGCCGGATCGCTCGCCCCCGGCTCCCTCTCCGTCGCAGTCGACGAACAGGCCTTCGTGATCCGGAGCGGGGAGCCCGATGCCGACCATGCCATCATAGACGGCCCGGACCGGCTGCTGATCCTTCGCGCACCCATGCCCGAATCGGTAAGGCAGTCACTGGTCGCGCGCTCGCGCCAAGGCCCCTTCCCGCTGAGGGACGTCGCCGACCTCGGTCCGCTCATGCGCGAATGCACCGTCGAGGCCGTGCATCTCGCCAAGGACGAGGTCCACTTCATACTCGCATCCGAGACGATGATGTGGCGCGAACTGAGGCCGCTCATCGACCAGGATAATCCCGACCCGGAAAAGGAAGCCATTCCTTCACGCATCCTCCGCATAGCATGGGCCCTGTCGAAGGGGTCGGAGTCGCCCGCGAGATCGTCCCCACGATCAGCCTGACACTCTCATCTCATGAAGCCGAGAGGATACCGCTTTTCACGACGATCTGATCACTGCGTGACTTGCAGGATGAGCATCCTCCATGGCATAATCAGGACATGGCCACAAAGTTCGACGATCCTGAACTCGATCTCGCGCGCGACCGCGTGCGCTCGTTCGAGCAGAAATCGGAAGTCATGCGTCAGCATGGCGGGACGATCGGCGTGGACAACAACGGCGAGCCCAGCCTGATCGACGACCGTGGCGGTCGCACCCCCGTCGGGAGCGGACAGGATATCGCCAAGTTGGCGCGCACCAACATCAAGGGCGGGCGCCCGATGAACGGCACGGTCAACCTGACCCTTCCCGGCGGCGACGACCACATCACCGGCAAGGTCGGAGGCAAGGACAGGAAGGGTCCAGCCAAGACGATGTGGGAGGCCCAGGGCAACGGACAGAAGAAGCAGGAGGCCATGGTCCGCCCGACCAAGCTCGTGCTCCCCGCTGTTCGCCCGTTGCGCATCGCCAACGAGCACGGCGCCACCAGCTTCCACTTCTCGCACGAGGCGATCAGCAAGACCAATCACGAGAAGACCACCAGCCGCGGAACGAAGAACCGCAAGGGAGCGGCGAAGGATCACATCGCCTACATCGAGCGCGACGGAGCGCTTGCGAAGGCCCACGAGGACGAACTCTCGAAGATCGAGAAGGAACTCGAGGACATCGCCAGGATCAATCCGGAACTCGCCGAGCGGCTGGGACTTGAGATCCCGGAACCGGGACAGGGCGACGGAGACGGCTCCGTCTACCTCCAGAAGGACGGGAAGCTGGTCAAGGCGGACAATGACGATCTGCTCGAGATACTGGAGGATCCGGAGATCGATCCGGACCTGGCGGACGCCCTCCGCCTGAGGCTCACGCCGGAGGCCCCCAACGACAACGCCCCCCAGGCTGACGAGGCGATCAGTGTCGGAGCCCTCGCCAGCATCTACATCGAGCGCGAAGAGGCTCTCGCTCACAACGACAACGGGACCGCCTGTCTCTTCACCAACATCTCGGAAGACCCGCGCGAACGACAGGACTTCTGGAAGGAGGTCGAGAAGCGCGAGTCCGATCCTTCCGAGGACCGCATGAGGATCCTCCTCAAGGGCAATCGCGAGTTCTGGGACAAGATCGCCCAGGACGAGGCGTGCCCGCGCATCCTGCGCCAGTCCATCGAGGCGGCGGACGAGGAAGATGAAGTCGTCGTGAGAACCGGCGACAACGAGGAAGTCCGCAGGCTCATGGCGCAGTATGGATGGAAGCCGCGTGAGAAGCGTCCAGAGAACGAGACCGACGAGCAGAAGGCCGCACGCGAGGAGCGCGAGGTCGAGACCTCATACGGAGCGCGCTTCGAGGACGGCCGCGGCGGCCGTGTGCAGTTCCGCGTCGTGGGCGAACTCCCGTACGATGTCGATCATGATGCCCGCGTGCGCATCCTCAAGGGATTCGCAGAGGAGTTCGAGAAGAGGAAGCTCCCCTACATCGCGGTCATGCACGCGCCCGATCACACGAACGACGATCGCAACTGGCACTTCCATCTCGTCTATCATGACCGTCCCGTTAAGCGCTTTACCGGCGACGAAGCCGATCACCTATGGAAGCTGGACGAAGATGCTCCCAAGCAGGTCGCGGACCGTCATGCCGTAGCCAAGGCCGCTCTCGCGTCCGGCATGGAAGAACACATCGGAAAATGGGATTTCACGATCCCCTACGAGTATCAGACCGCTTGCCGCCACAAGAAGACTGCGTTCCCCTTTGCCCAGCAGAAGAACCGGGAAGTCACGCGGCGTCCTTTCATCCCCAGTCTGCGCAAGAAACTCGCCGACCTCACGAACCGCGAGCTCGAGGCCGCGCAGAAGGACCGCCGACTCGATCCGCGCAGGTATTCCGAGATGGGGATCCACAAGGCTCCTGACGTCCACCTCGGCACACAGGCCGCGCGCCTGGAGTCGGTGGGCATCGCGACCGAGGCCGGCCTCACGAACGAGGCCAACCAGTGGAACTACATCCAGGACAATCTCGCGAACAAGCGGGCCAAGACCGAGATGGAGATCGAACGCAAGCTCAAGAGCTGGAAGAACGGCATCGCCGCCGGTGATCTCACCGACCAGCAGCGCGAGAAGGCCGAGAAGGAAATGGTCCGTTGGGAGCAGGACGCACGCCGCGCATCCGAGCACCGCGCCATCGCGCTCAACCTGCAGGAGCACTACGACCGTCTTCAGTCCCGGGCCAAGAAGCTCGAGAAGATGGCGGAGAAGCATCTCCTCGCCATCGCGCAGGGTCGCGCCACCAAGCGCCAGTCCGACAACATCCTGCGTTACGAGGAGAAGAAGAAGGAAGCCCAGATCCACCTTCACGGTCTCTCGCTCGTCATGGCGGAAGAAATCGGCCAGATCGCTTCGAGCGAGATCTCCGCGAACCGCTACGAGAAGAGCTCGACCGCGTCGGCCAAGATCATCGACGACATCATCTCTGGCGGGCAGGCGCTGCGGCGCGAACGAGAAGGTGACGGCTCCGCTCAGAAGGACCCGACCAAGAGCACATCGAGAGCCCAGGTCGCGGCCAATGACCGCGGCTCCGGCGGCCTCGACCGCAAGGCGGTAGACAACTACATCGCGCGTATCGTGGAGCGCCACAAGCGTCTCACGGAAAAGGACGGCGTCATCGTTCCCGTCAGGCCGACGGCGAAGGACCTCGAGATCATCGCAAGCGTCGGCTACGAGCGCACGCAGATGCGGCTCGGGAAGCTGAAGGAAAAGCAGGACGACATGATCGCGGGACTCGTGGCCGCCATCGAGAAGAATCCGCGCATGGTCATCGCGAAGGGCGGCAAGGAAGCCGTGGCCCCCGATGCACCCTATTCCGAACGATATCGTCTGGGGACGAAGAACAAGACCCATCTCCAGACCTTCGCGATGTTCGCCAACGAGCCGGAGATCGTGAAGGCCGTCGACGATTCCATCGCCGGCATCGCTGCTGCGAAGCGCGATCTGCGCGCCGACCGCGAAGCCAATCGCCAGAACCGTAACGACCAAGGCCCGACTGGCACTGTTGGCGCTGCGAAGCAGAGTGAGACCGAGACCGGAAAGACCACCCGGACCGACACCGGCAAGCGTCCGGACAATGACAAGGCCAAGGACGACGAGGATGCGCGCATGCGCCAAGTCGTCAACGACGCGATCGAGATCACCAGGACCAAGCACCTGCGTCCTGCCAGGGTCGTGACGGACGGTCGCCTGGAGCTGACCTATTCGCGTCAGGATGTCGCGCTCTACCGCGTGCCCGAACGTCTGGTCATCGAGGACAAGCGCTCGATCTCCAGGATGGACGGCATCATCGCCAAGAACGACCGTGGCGTGAAGCGCCTCGTCGCCTATCTCGCCAAGAACCCCGCGGCCGTCAGGGAGCCGACCGATGCCGACCCCGCTCTCCTGATAAAGCGTGCGCCCAAGGAGCTGCGCCAGCTCTCCGTCGATCACGCCCGCGATCCGCAATTCCGCCGTGCAATCGAGGACGCCACCGTCAAGGCCCGTCTCGAGGCTCTCGATCCGCGCAGGACGGAAGACCGCGCCGAGGAGTCCGAGGCTCCGCGGACGGCCGGCCGGAACGATACAGGATCGCCTGCTGTCAGGGATTCCGTCAAGGAGCACGAAGACACAGGCACTCCTGCAACTCCGACTCCCGACTTCTCGAACGACCAGGAGCGCAGTGAGAAGGACGATCGTCCGGCGCGCGCAGTGGAAGAGAAATCCTCCTCCTCGAAGAGCGAGACGGAGACGGGCGGGACCGATGCTGTCGGCAAGTCCAAGGACACCCCAACGGAGGAACAGCCGAAGCAGCGCAGGAGCGGTCTGCGATTCGGCCCGGGAGGCCGACTCATCCGCGACGTCGAACCCACCGAGGCCAAGGACTACGGTGCCCGTCGCGTCACCGGGGACGATGCCGCAGCGAAGGCTCCCGACAAGAACGACAAGGGAAGCGGGAACGGAGCGAAGGAAAAGAGGAAGGCGGTAATCGACGACCGTCAGATGGATCTCCTCGGCGAGCGGACCTACGAGCGCGTTCCGACACGCAAGCTCGAGAAGGGCATCAACGACAAGATCGACGCGTGGATCGAAGCCGAAGAGAAGAAGGACCAGGAGGCGCGTCGGAAGGCCGCCGCAGTAATCCGGGGCGATCGCTATCTGCTCTCGATCGTCGACGAGATGGATCCGCAGGTCAGAGCCCGGTTGCAGCGTGACTGGGACGGCATAGACGACAGGAACAGTCGCAACGGCCGCGGCGTGGATGATCGCACCAAGAACAGGTGATCAATTGCGCAATTGCGCAACCCCTGCACAATTGCGCACACCAATAAGGACCAGAACGAAAAAGGGGCGCCTCTAGGCGCCCCTTTAGATCATCGGATCTGATTCCGGATCAATCGATAACGGTGACCTGGACCATCCTCGCGACGATGCCTTCCAGCGAAGAGAGGCAGATCGACCGATCGGGATCGGTCTGCACCAGACGGAAGCCACGGCCCATCTTGTGAATGGCACCGATGGTGACGGACTTTCCCTGCATCACCGCGACGACCATGTTCTCCCTGACCTCATCGCGTTCGATGGGCTCGAAGATCATCACCGAGCTCTTGTCGATCGGACCGAGGATCTGCCGATCCGCCCTGATCGCGATCGACTTCGTGCCGGCCTTGCGCTTCACCGTGTCCTCGGTGGGCCTCAGCGCCATCGATCCGTCGCTCAACGAGACGCCTTCATAGACGTGCGTGGTGGCGAGCTTCGACATGGCCTCGTCGACTTCCGCGAGATCGTTCGCACCGGAGATCGCGCCCAGTTCCACGGCGCGAGCGATCTGACGACCCTTCTCGCCGGGGACGACCGCCGCGATCTGCGCGAACGGACCGACCTGCCGAGCGCGGAGCGTCTCGACCGAGAAGAGCTCATAGAGCATCTCGTGGAGGCTTCCGTCCTTCTCGAACGAATTGATCTTCCGCGTCATGCCAGCCTGGCTGGTCACACCGAAGACCCGGCGGACGCCGCGGACGATGTCCTCGCTCCAGCGGGAGAAGGGGCGATCGGCGTTCTCGATCCGGCTGACGGTAGCGGCCGGAAGACCGAATTCCTTCATGTCCGTGGTCGAGCGCTTCATCTTCTGACGACAGATCCGCAGTGCCGCTCCGATCCGCATGTCCGCCATGGCGCCGCCGCGATAGCTGAGCGATGCCTCGACATGCTCCCTCGCCCAGGCCTCGCGATCGAACGAGGGATCGGTCACGTCGATGAGGAGTTCCTCCGCCTCGACCTCGAGGGCGTCGGCGATGGCGATCAGCTCGTCGGGGCGCGGGAATATCTGGCCGCGTTCGATCTTGGCCAGACGCGAATAGGTCATATCCGACATCGTCCTGTGGAAGTCGATCAGGGACTCGTGCCCCTTGCCCCTTCGCAGGTCTCTCAACCTGTTGGGAAAGACCGTCGACCTGACGACGCCGTTCTCCTCGAGATCCTCGCTCCGGAAAGCAATTACGAAATCGTCGCGGGTCTGCTGCTTGAGTGCTGCGCTTGCCATTTTGGATTGCTCCTTCGAGAAAAGTCTTGCTCATTCGCTCCGGAGAAACGTCCGGACTCGCAGGGATGCCTAGTGCTTCCCGTTTAAGCGACCCTAACCCAACTTGGTTAGGGGAAGAGAAACCTTGTTGGTCATCCGGAAAATGGTGACGGATGGACAAGGTTCCATTCCCGATGAAAAATTCTCTACATCCTCCCGCTTGCAAAGTCAATATCTCCATCCTAGAAGTTACGAAATTTCCGTAACCCTCACAGAAGGTCGCAGAGTGTCGAGAGATGTTGCCGAAACACCCCGTAAACCAAGGCGTCCGGACGGCCTCGCGAGATACCTGAGGGATCTCGGGGTTCGGCGTTTCCAGGACCTCTGCGACAGAAGCGGATTCCCATCCTCGAAACTGGAGACACTGCGGGACGATCCAGAGGCCGGCCTGCGATACGTGGATGCCGTGCGCCTCATGGTCCATACCAAGGGCGGCATCCGGATGGAGGACTTCGATTCGCGTGACATGCCGGACAGGTCGCGATTCGACAATCCGCTGGGGCGCAAGATCGCGCTGGCGCTCGCTGACGGGACCACAATCGGGAGCATCCTCAGCAAGCACGGCATGACCCATGTCGAGCTCGGACGCTGGCTGACCGACAACACCAAGTGGCACAAGGCCACCAGGAAGCGCATCATCAAGGCATTCAGCCGCAACGGCGTCGAGATCACCGAAGACGATTTCGAGGAGCAGAAGGTCGACAGGCTGCGTGTCCGATACGAAGAGGCCAGGGACGATCTCCAGAGCCGCCGCGGAGGCGATCCGGAGTGAGTCGTGTCCCGCCCGTCAAGATCCCCAGGGAGGTCATCGAGCAGATCGCGGGAATGCCGCCTTCCTCGGCCGGACGGTATCTGTCCTGGGGGTGGCGCTGCTACAACGGAGAGACGATCTTTCTCGACGACGAGGAACTTCGCGATCCCGAGATGCGTCAGCATCTCCCGATCGGCGCCGACCTGCTCGACGCGACCGCGCTGGCCATGAACATCCTCGACGTGGTCTCCTTCAGCGAGGCGCGCGACAAGGAGAAGGACATATCGAGGAAGCGCGCCAAGGCCCGGGAGCAACGCTTCAACGGAGAGTCCAAGCAGCGCAACGTCGTCCCCTTTCCCATGTATGCCGATGGCACGCCCGCCGGCCCAGGAACAAACAGGGACCATCTCGATTCCTCCTCTTCTCCGCACGGCCTGGCAGCCGTGGCCAATCTCGAGGCCCACGGACTCACTCCGGCATTGGCCAGGCAGACGATATCGCGGCTGGGTCAGGCGCATGGAATGGAATCCGTGCTCAGCGTCACCGAGCGGATGAAGGGGAGACGTGTCGCAAATCCAGCGAAGTATCTGGAAAGCGCGCTGAAGAACGAGACCGTCGATCTGGTCACGTCTCCCTCTGCCTCCGGGAAAGGCGGCGCGCCGCGTCCCGTGCGCAAGCAAGTCTCGCCCAGCAGGGATGGTGGATGGATATTCCTCGGGTGGACCTGCATGGGACATCCCAAGGCAGGCAGCAGCGTCGATGGCAGGCGCAAGGCATGGCGAACCGACGCCGGTCGCATCGTATACAAGCTTCCCGAGGAGGGCGAGACGCCCCCCTCCTTCGGAAGGGACCCCGGTATCTGTGAGGTAGAATGAGCAAGCAGGACAAACCCAATGACTCCGAGACGATCATCCTCTCCGGCGCCCTCGCCGATCCGGAGCTCGCTCGCGGCGCCATCGACCGCGGACTTGAGTCGAAGGACTTCGTCGATGAGAGCGCCGGACGGATCTGGCAGATGTTCGTCGACGCCGACAATCTCGGAGAGGTCCTCAATTCCTCCGCCATGACGGCTCTCGCGAAGCGGGCGCATGTCGAGGCAACCGCCGAGATCATAACCAGGGGTGCTGCCCGCTGGCCGGGTTCGCGCGACCTCCACGACAAGACGCTTTCCGCCTTCATGTTCGAATCGCGGAAGCGGCGCTCGGTCGCGGCTGCACGCAGGGGCGTCTCCGACGTTCTGGAAGCCGATGACGAAGAGAAGATCGAGAAGGCCGCGAGACGACTCCGGCAGTCCGGCGACATCGCGATGGAGGTCCGCCGACAGCCGATCCTCTCATCGAGGCAGGTCGCGCGCAATGTGACCGAGACCATCGAGGAGCCACCCCTCCGGCTCCAGACTGGCATCGAGAAGCTCGACAATGTCCTCGGGGGAGGACTGGATATGAAGCGCGTCGTGTCGCTCATCGGAAAATACAAGATCGGCAAGACCACTCTCCTCTCGACCATCGGATACAATGTCGCATGCGGCACGGGGGAGAAGGATCCGGAGAACAGGGCCAAGGTCCTCTTCATCACCCTCGAACGCAATCAGATCGACGTCGAGATGATGAACATGGCCCGCGCGCTCGGAACGAACATGGCCAAGCTGGAGGGTCGCTACGACCGCTACGAGAAGGAGATCGAGGACTACATCTCGGACCCGGTCAGGGATTCGATCCTCTACTATCACCGCCCCGGTGCCGGCCTCGAGGAGATATCGTCGGTGATGACACGCGCCGTCAGGCAGCACGGTGTCAAGCTCGTCATGATCGACTACTATCAGGTCATCGGTCGCCCCAGTGGCAACAGCAGGCTCGTGGACCACCTCATGAATGTCGACCAGACGATAACCAGGCTCGCAAACGATCTCGACATCGCCGTCCTCATAGCCGCCCAATCTGACGCCGATGGCGCTCCCCGTGATTCGAAGTCACTCCTACAGTCCGCAGCCGCGAACTTCGCCATACGTCGTCAGGACGGCAGCCCCGAGGCCTGGCTGGACAATCTGGCATCGAACTACCGAAAGCAGAGGGACGCCGGGTCCCCGAACAATCCGGCGATGATCCTCGACGAGGAGGCGGGACCGCATTTCCGAAGCGTCTGATCCATCCTCAAGCAGAAAATTTTCAGGATGACGCTTGCCGCTATCCGAATTCCGTTCCATAAGGCGAGATTGGGAGGCGACTCCTAGTAAGACCCAGCAAGGGGACCCCTTCGGGGAACTCGTAACGGAACAAGGAACCATACCATGTTGGCAATCGCACGGTCGAATGTGGCCGAATACAACTGGGGTCGCGCCTTCGCATACGCGGCCTTCTTCGTCATCGCACTCATGGCTCTTGTCGAGCCGGCCTTCGCGCAGGGCGCGTTCGGCGATCTCCAGAGCACCGTCGTGGACCGCACGAACGAGGCATTCGAGACCGGCCGCACCATCCTCTACGCCGCCGCCGCGCTTGCTCTGATCATCGGTATCGCGCCGATGCTCTGGGGCCAGGTGAAGGTGAAGTGGATCGTCAGCTGCCTCGTCGCAGCCGTCCTCTTCGCGATCGTCCCGACGATCATCACCGCCTTCGCAGGCTGAACGGAAGACAGGAGACGGCGGTATGCGTGGAGTCTGCCACCAGCACCACTTCCCGGCGGTCGCCAGACCGTTCAGGATCCTGTGGGCACCCTGGGCGCCCGCCGTCTTCTGCTTCTTCGCCGGACTGATGCTATCGGTGATCGTGTCGCTCGTCTTCGGCACGACCTTCGGAAGCATCCTGATGCCCATCGGGATCGTCGTCGGACACGGCATCGCGATCGCGATAGGCAGCAAGGCACAATACATGGCCACTCTCGTCACCGGCATGGAGAATCGCCGGACGGGTAGCACCAACCTCAACGAGGATGGTGGAAGCTTCGATTTCGCAAACCTCTGATCCCGTATCGACTGGGGTCCTGAACGCACGGGAAAAGATAGAATGTTCGAAGACGCACTGCAGGAACAGCTGTTCCAGTCCAGCACCCTCCTTCCTGCTTTCGGTTTCATCATCGCGGCACTCGCGATCGTCGCGGCCATGTCCTTCGTGGTTCCCGCCATCTCCCGGCGCATGATCCCCGCCCCCAAGGCGACGCGCCTCGGTGATCACATCAAGTTCGAACACATGGACAAGGAAGGCCGCGTCATCGTCGGTGAGGACGACATGCGCTCGGTCGTTCTCTCCATCCGCGGCACCGATCTGCGATTCAACGACTCAGCGCAGCAGCAATTGCTGAAGAACGCGCGCGAGAACTGGCTCGAACTCATGGCCAAACAGGGAATCCGCGTCCGGATCTTCATGATCCGTGACCGTCTTCCCAAGGCGACCAACTACGAGCATTCCCACGGTATCATGAAGCGGGTCTCCGAGACCTGGGCGAGGAATCTCCCCAACGCGCTCTCCACGGAATACTACGCCGTTCTCAGCCATCGCTCGAAGCAGCCTGTCGACATCGCTCTCGACGAGGCCGTCGATCAGACCAAGTCCATCCTGAGCGATTACCACGTCACCGAGCTGATCGACAACTTCGAGCACGCCGAATCCATCGAGGACGGCATCGATCTGGACGAGGTGCGATACGATCGCATGACGCCTGCAGCCTTCTTCGGTCGGATGCTCGCTCCGGTCAGCCGCCCGGTGCCCTTCACCAGGGATCTTCGTGGCAATCTCTCCTACGCCGTGACGACCGACAACGTCCGTTACGATTCAGACAAGGGCATGTTCGAGTTCACGAGCGGCAGCCTCAAACGCTATGCCGCGACTCTCGTCATCGAGGAATGGCCAACGACCATGACCGAGGCGTACATGCTCGAGCTCCTCTCCAATCCGGTCGAGTTCACCGTCTGTCACGACATCCAACCCATCGGCAAGACGAAGGCGATGGCAGAGATCGCGTGGAAGGGAAAAGTGGCTCCCGGCCTCCAGCCCGGTGCGGACACGCAGGAACAGTTCTACGCCGTCGAAGCCGCTCTCCAGCCCGGCTCCGAGGAAGAGCAGGAGATGGTCTCGGTCCAGACACTCATCACCATCTACGGCGATACGCCCGAGGACGTCCTCAAGGCCCGCTCGGCGGTGAACCAGCTGCGTTCCATCGGCATCACCCCGGTATGGCCGAAGCACACGATGCCGCAGCACTGGTTCGGCCAGTTCCCCGGGTTCGATGCCCAGAGCCGTCCCCAGAAGATCCTGACCGGCGAAGCGGCGATCCTCGCGACCTTTCACTACAATCCGTCGGGCGAACTGAACTCCGACTGGGGCCAGGGTCCGATCGCCATGTTCCAGACGATCGAGGGCGCTCCCTACTCGTTCCAGTTCCACGCTCCCGGTGGCGGCAGCCCTCCTCTGGGGCACTGCGTCTCCATCGGTCCGTCCGGTGCGGGTAAGACGACCCTGATCACCTTCCTCGCGTCGCAGGCCCTGCGTCATCCCGATCTCAAGGCGTTCTTCTTTGACCGCGGTCGCGGCTGCGAGGTCGTGACCAAGGCCCTCGACGGCGCCTACCTCTTCTTCGATGGTGACTCCGAGAAGCACCCCGTCTCTCTCAATCCTCTGCAGATCGAGGACAACGGCGAGAACCGCCAGTTCCTGCAGGAGTGGCTCAAGCTGATCGGTGACGTCGAGCAGGACGAATACGAGCTCGCATCCGAGATCTCGGATGCCGTCGAACTGATCTTCGACCCCCAGATCGATCACAAGAACCGCAACCTGCAGAAGCTCTACACCACGATGTTCCCTGCCGGTTCGGCCCTGCGTGAGCGCTTCACGTCATGGACCAATCCCCAGCAGTATGGTTCGATCGTCTGCGCCGAGCAGGACGCCCTCGACATCTCGCAGCGTGTGGGCGGATTCGACTTCACCAACATCCTCACGGAACCGAAGCTCGGTCCGGCGATGGTCTCCTACCTGATGCACCGCATCCTGGTCGAGGCCAAGGGCGATCCGCGTCTGATCTTCATCGACGAGACTGAGCCTCTCCTGCGCAACGAGAACTTCCAGATCCGCTACCGCAAGCTCCTCCAGGAAGGGCGCAAGGAGCGTCAGGTCATCATCTCCTGTTTCCAGCGTCCGACGGCGCCGGCGGAGCTCGGCCTCGGCGACGTGATCAGGGGCCAGTGCCCGACCGTCTTCTTCTTCCGGAACAACGCCGCCGACGAGAGCGACTATTCCGACTGGAAGCTCACCCCCCGCGAACTCGATTTCGTGCTGGGACGGACCTACAAGAAGAAGAAGTATGCGGTTCTCGTGAAGCGCTACGGCGAAGTGAACGAATCCGTGATCCTCGACACCAACCTCTCCGGTCTCGGTCCCTTCATGAACATCTACCATTCGGGTCGCAAGAACGTGCAGCTCATGGAAGACATGGAGAACGAATTCGGACGGGGTCCGGAAGCTCTCAAGAACTATCTCGCAAACGCCTAACGGAGGTACAGGGTAATGAAGAAGTATATCGCAGCACTCGCACTTTCCGGTGCCTTCGTGATGGCCTCCCCGGCCAGCGCGCAGGGCATTCCGGTAGTCGATCCCAGCAACATCGCGCAGACCATCAAGGTGGTCGAGAACGGCGTCCAGCAGGTCCAGCAGATGAAGGCCCAGGTCGAGCAGCTCACCAACCTGAAGGACACCATCGGCGACATCGGCGTGGGCGAGATCAGTTCGATCCTCGATCGGGCTGGCCTGAACTTCAACACCGAACAGGACAACCTCCTCGGCCAGTTCCGGGAAACCGTTCCCGGTATCATCGACGGACTGCCCGGTTCTGATCTGGGTCGGTCGCTCAATGTCGATGCGGGTGCTGCTCGAGAAGCACGCACCTCCATCGATGCGGGTCGTCGCTTCGCCCTCTCGACCTTCTATCAGGGCAGCAAGGCGTCCGTTGACGAGGTCACACGGCGCCAGGCAGTTCGTGAGGCTGCGCTCCGTGACTCCGCCACTTCCGGATATGCGACCGCCGTCGTGACCAAGGTCCGTCTCAGCGAGAGCGAGGCCACCATCCAGGCCCTCAACGAGCAGATGTCGGCCTCGACCGATCTGCGGACCGATGTGCAGAACAATACGGCCGTCGGTATGGCGCAGTATCAGCAGATGATCATCCAGACCCAGCTGCTGGCGCAGCTGCTCGAAGTCCAGGCGACGGGCAACATGGCCACTGCGGTCACTTCGACCAACTGATCAATGAGGGCGGGCTACGCCCGCCCTCTTCCAATCAACGGAATGCCGGGAAAGATGAGTGTCATGAAGAGGAAAATCACAGCTTACAGCGCCGCCGGTGCGCTTGCGCTGGCGTTCTGCACCGGCATCTACGCGCCGCAGGAGGCGAAAGCTCAGCTCATCGGCCCCTGTCCCAGTCCTCTGATGCCTCCTCCTTGCATCATCTTCGACTACAAGAAGCTCGCCGATCTCGCGCGAGAGCACGCCAACCAGCTCCAGAAGCTGAAGGACATGGCAGAACAGGCGAAGCAGACCGCGGAGAATGCAAAGAGCATCGGTGGCTCGATCGCCAGTGTCCAGCGCCTGCAGAGCGCGGGCGTTGCGATCGGGGAGGGTGACACCTTCTCCGACATGGCGAGAGACTCGATGCAGTCCACCGTGCAGACCTTCTCCAATTCACTCTACGGTGGAGAGGCCCTCGGTGCGGACGGCTATTCCAACGTCGTCGACAAGCGCAACGAAGAGGACGTGCGCGCCAACGTCGATGCATATGCCACGGCCCTGACCGCCAATACGCTGGTCAACCAGTCACACAAGCGGCTGGTCTGTCTCGGGCGAGCATCGACGAAGACGACCGATCTTCGTCAGGACTGGGCGATCAATAGCCAGGTCAAGCTCGAGATGACGAGGATCGAGGCGCAGAAGAGCCACCTCCTCACCGTATACATGGAGAATGCGGCGGTCGATCTCGCGGTCAATTCCCGGCTCGACCAACCGCAGGGTGTCGTCCTGGGGAGGACCAATTCCGCCCCGGCAGTTCCTTCCCGCAGTCCGGCATGGGACATGCAGTCCGAATTGGCGCGCATCGAGGGACTGATCAGGACCACGCTGGCTGCTCTTTCGATCGCTCGGGGCTCGGACACCGTCAGGACTGATGCTGCCGCTGTCCAGGCGCGTTACGAGAATCTCGACAATGCCCGTGAACAGGCTCTCGCCAACTTCAGGCGTGGTGCACTGCGCTGGGATTCACGCCGGGCCAATTCGATCGTCGACATCACCCTGAGCGAGCTCAATCGCATGGACAGCTCCATGGCCGCTCTCCGCGAACGCCCGATCTCCCAGCTCGGAGGGGCCTTCCGGGATCGCAACATCGATGCCGATGCCATGATGCAGAACGACGTCGATCCCCGCCAGTTCATCGGCACCTGGGGAGACCCGCTGAAGAACAAGAACACCCTCGATATGGCCAATGGTCTTCTCGATGGGCGACTCGACGACTGGATCGACGGCGACGACGACAACGACGAATACCGTGACCTCCTGCTCGCCTACAACGAGGCGCGCCTCGAAGAGGCATGGATGCGCAACTACGCGAGCGAAGCCGCGAAGGTCAGTGACAACATCAACGCCATCGTCAGTCAGGAAAGCGAGGATCTCGGCTACGACCTCACCGCTGCCAACGCACAGAAGCGTCTCGAGGACCTCGTGGCCCAGGCCAATGCGCTCGGACAGCAGATCCAGCAGACCGGCGAGGATGTCCCCACGCAGAGGGCGGCGCGATCGCTGGATGCCATCAACAGGCTTCTGAACGGACAGAACACGTCTCCGGCGCCAAGTCAGCCCGGAGCCCCGAACGTCGTTCCCACCACGGCACCGGAGGAGCCTGAGCTGCCCAATCCCCGTGATCCCAGAAATCCCGGATGGCCTCCGGTCAATCCTCAGTAAGACAAGCGGAAGGGGGCCTCAGGGCCCCCTTCTCGCATCGGGGATCACGATCCTCTCCAAAAAATTTGCCGAACCGCTACCGGATGCGTGATTCTCATCCTAAAACCGCAGATGGACCCAACTCCAGACGGTGAGGCAACGTGAAGAAGATCATTCCCATACTCGCAATAGGACTTGCAGGCTGCGCCTCGCAGTCCCTGGAGACCCAGGTGCCCATCGGCATCTCCACCAGCATCAACGGGCTGCAGAAGTCGCCCTGCAACTGCGGAGGTCTCGAGAGCGAAGAGAGCCACAAGCTCCGTCAGAAGCGCAAGGAAGAAGCCGCGAAGACGGGGCAGATCAGCACAGACATCGTTGAGGACGACAGATAATGTTCGGCAAGAAGACCAAGGAAAAGGGCCCCGCGAAGGCACCCGAGAAGACCGGAGAGGACAATCTCGGTCCATACCCGGCCGACACTGACAACAACCCCACCCGTCAGCGGGTCCTCGAAAGGGCCCTGCGTCTGGTGACCATCGGTCTCGGAGCGAGCGCTCTCATCAACGTCGCCCTCACCGCCATGATCATCTCGATCTTCCCCCTCAAGCAGGTCTACCCGTATCTCGTCACGTTCCGCGAAGGGGATGAGCAGGTCGTCGCTCTGCAGCCGTTGATGGACAATGCTCCGGGCATCCAGTTCGCAACGGAGGCCAACGTCCGCCAGTATGTGAAGCAGCGGCATACCTTCGCCCCCGTCAACAGCTTCATGGACATGCAGTGGGGACCGGAATCGCAGCTCGCTGCCATGACCAATCCGGAGCAGTACAAGCGTTTCCAGGACGCCTCGCAACTCGAGCGGTCGCGCATGATGACCAGTGGTTACACACGTCAGATCGAGATCGAATCCGCGACCATGATCGAGCCCGGTACCTGGCAGGTCGCCTTCAAGACGATCGACTCGCTGGGTGGTTCGGCAGGGACGCTCACCGCGGACCCGACATCGACCCTGCGTCCCGGAGAGGTCAGCGGGTCCAACGCGGCCACCGCGGATCTCACGCCGCAGTCCAGCAGCAAGCGCTGGCTCGCCACCATGACGATCACCTACCAGCCGCAGTCCGTGAGCTATGACAAGCGTCTGCTCAATCCGCTCGGCTTCACCGTGACCGATTACTCCGTCGTCGCCAGGAGCTGAAAATGAAGCGCTTCACGATCGCACTCGCTCTCGCAGGGTCGGCTCTTGCCGTCACGACCCCCGCACATGCACAGGACGACCAGTCCGCAGCCGTCACGGGTCCGCTGGGCCTGACGCAGAACGCCTGGAACGACATCCTCCGCAATCGCGGTGAGAGCAAGCGTCGCCCCGGCTATGTCCGCTACGTCTACGATGCCCAGCAGGCCTTTCCGGTCCGTATCCGCGAAGGCATGATCACGACCATCAAGCTGCCCGAGGGCGAGGAGATCGTCGAGGCCTATGTCGGTGACGAAGCCGGCTTCAACGTCGGCCTTCCGAACAAGTCGAACATCGTCATCAAGGCTCTCTACCCCGGCGTCGACACCAATCTCATCGCCTATGCGGAAAGCGGGAAGATCTACACCTTCTACCTTCGGTCGGAGTCCTACAACTCCAAGGTGATCAGCGATTTCCTCGTTGACGTGGTCGCACCTGGCGCACGCGATGCATACACCGGCGCGCAGATGGACGGCATGAACCCTCAGCAGCTCGCCGAATACGACGCACAAAATCCGTCTTCGGCGGCCCAGCGGATCCGTGATCCCTATGCCACACTCCCGACGGCGACCGATCCCCGTTACCGCGAGTATGCGGAATGGACCGATTTCGATCCCGCCAAGATCAGGGAGGACATGGGCGTCTATGTTCCCGTCGACCAGACCGGAGGGACGATTCCCTACCGCGTGTTCCGCGATGACCGGTTCACCTATGTCGACTACGGACCTGAAGCATCCCAGATGACGGAGTGGCCCACTCCCATGATCGTCATACAGGGGGTCGAGGGACCGGTCGGAAATCGGACCGCCGGTCCGGGTGGACGCATGATCGTCATCGAGGCGCTGGGCGACTTCGTGCTGCGCAACGGACAACGGATCATCGTCGTTAAGCCCAAGTCGAGCAGCCCCGATGCCGGTCTCGTCGAATATCCGACATACTCGCAGACCGCAATGAGGGTGCCCACCGATCTTCCTCCCGGACGCTCCGCGAATCTTCCCGCCAAACCGAAGACCGTCGTTCCGGTGGTGACATCGCCTCCCACGGCCAATGGCGAGCATCCCTCCGCAGTGGTGCCGGTCACGAATCCGACGGCCGCTCCGGCGACACAGCCCGGCAGCGTCACCTATGTGACGAATGCCGTCGTCCAGACGACTCCGGTCGCCAAGGGCGGAGGTGCGCCCATCATCGAAGCGCAAGGGACCGTCGTGCGTCAGGAAGCGACACCCTCCGGCACCGCCGTCGCCATGGTCGGGAATCCCGTCTCCACGACCGCTCCTGTGGTCACGATCCCTGTCGTGAGCGAGCCCGAGCCCCGCTATTACGTGAGTGTCGGAAAAGGGACACGCGAGGCTCTCGAGGATCAGTGGCGCTCCGCCAAGGTGCAGCATTACGAGAAGCTCACCGGACGTGAGCCCGTGTATCGTGCCAGCGGGGCGGAATACGAACTCGTCATCGAGGGCTATCGGACCGCTGCGGAAGCCATCGCCCTGTGCGAGGCCATGGTCGACCAGCCTGCTTGCGCCGTGCGCACCAAGAACTAAGGAAAGACATCCAAGATGGCCACTGACGCAAAGACCCGCAAAAAGAGGGGCATCCAGATCGCCGCCGCATCGGCAATGGTCCTGGTGCTCGGCGGCGGTGCCGTGCTCCTCTTCTCCGGTGACGAACCCGAAGCGACCCCGGCTACCCTGGGGCCGTCCGACTCCATGGTCCCGGGCGATCCGGCAGCCGTGCAGGTGAACGACAACGGAGCCATCGTGTCCACACCGAACGCGATCACCTTCACCACCGGCCAGACCTCGCAGATCTTCAGCCTTCTGGCGACCGGTGCGCCGATCCTGATCGAGGACGTCCGCATCCCCACTTCCTATGCCAGCGCGATCAATGTCTCGAGTGTGGACTGCCCGCCTCCGACCGCACCGCTCTCGCCCGGTCAGACATGCAGCGTGAACGTGACATGGGACGGAGTCACTCCGATATCCACGGCCATCGAAGTCATCGGAAAGACGGTGACGGGCACGGGTGAAGGAAAAGCGATCAAGACATCGATCGCCCTCACCGCGCAGGAAGGCGCCGAAGGAAGCGGCATCAGCGGTCTGCCGACGCAGCCCGGCGGGTTCACCGATCCGACGACCCCGACACCTGTCAATGGCGGCGTATCGCCCCAGCCCGCTTCGGCCGGCGGAGGTCAGGGAGTCCAGCCGCAACCGGCGGTCCAGACCGGACCCGCTCAGCCGAGTCTGCGTCAGCAGCAGCGCGACGCCTATCTTTCCGCACGTCGTCAGGGCAGTCTCGCCGGCATCAACGGAGGGCAGTTGTCCCCGGCGGCGAAGTCCGCCTACACCAGCTGGAACAACATCGGAGCGACCGGTGCCGTGTCCAGCTATCCGACCGACATGAGCAGGGTAATCACCCCGGACAAGGCCATCACGGCCGTGATCGCGGTCCCGATCGACACGCGCAATCCGGTCACCGCAGTGGCGATGGTCGATAGGGACATCTACGGCAACAACGGCCGGACCGTCGTCATTCCCCGCGGATCTAAGCTCATCGGCACCCCGGGGGTCTCCGACACGCGCGTAGGCATCGCCTGGAAGCAGCTCATCCGTCCGGACGGGACACGCTTCGTATTCGATGCCGAATCCGGCGATGCGATGGGTCGCGGAGGCGTTCCGGGCCGCGTGAACGAACGCAACCTGCAGCGCTACGGCTTCTCGCTGGTTCCGACCCTCGTCAGCGCCGGTGTGACGGCGGCGCTCGGAGGGCAGACCACCCAGAGCACCAGCCCGAACGGAGCGACGGAGACCCGCGATGCCCGTGCGGTCGCTTCCGAAATCCTCTCGGAGCCGCTCGATCGCATCGCACAGGACATCTACCGCAGGAAGTCGAACATACCGATTCAGATCACGGTCCCCGTCGGCACGCGCATCACGATCTGGTCCTTGGGCGACCTCCGTCTGAAGCCGGTCGGAGAACGCGACGAGCAGCAGGAACAGCCGCGCCAGAACCAGAACACCAGCACCCGTCAGGGCATCGAACTGCCCAATGGAAGCAATCGTGGCACGACCGGTGGCGGATCACAGGGCGTCGCCAACCGGAACGACGGACCGGAAGGCGACGAGAGCCTCGGAAACTACGGTGTGGGCACCATCGATGAGAACGGCAATTACGTCGCTCCCGGAACCCGGGCACCCGCCCCTTCCACCGCTCCGCTGAACCGCGGCCAGAACTGACACTCGGAAAGACACCATGGTGGACAAATTCGCAGACTTCGACATCTTCGCCGGCCCCAAGCCACAGGATACCGAACACAAGGAAGGCATCATCGATTCCAGCCACGACGTGATCAACGCCATGATCACCAAGCTGGCCAACTACTTCACTCATCCCGACGTGGAAGAGATCGTCATCAATCGCCCGAGGGAGATCTGGCTGCGTCGCCGTCGTCCGAAGGAGGGCGAGCAGATCTGGAACCAGCTCGAGGACAAGACGCTGACCTTCGAGTATCTCGAACGTGTGACGCGGGTCATCGCCAATGCCAATGGTCTCGTCTTCGGCAAGGGCGAAGGGAAAAGCCCCGTCGTCTATGCCGCTCTTCCAGGAGGACACCGCTTCACTGCCGGATTCTATCAGAACATCGTCTATGACGAGATCACGTCCCGTGGCGGCGTGGCGATGGCCATCAGGCAGGCTCCTCGCGGGGACCAGACCATCGACTATTCGGCCTACGGTCTCGATGAAGGCGTCGTCGTCAAGCCCGCGCCCAAGTTCAAGGACCAGAAGATCCAGGCCAAGGACAGCCTCCTGAAGCTGAAGTCGGCGATCAACGGCGGATCACACCTCCTGGTCTCCGGTGCCACCTCGACCGGCAAGACCACCCTTCTGAACAAGATCATCGAGGAGCTCGATCCCGCGCTGCGTGTGGCCACGGTCGAGGATACGAGAGAACTCGTCGTCAAGCACAAGAACCGGTTCCACATCGTGCTCTCGCGCACGGAACAGGCGAACAAGTTCGACGACGGCGCTGCCATCGACCTTCTGACCCGCATGACTCCCGATGTCATCCTCTGCGGCGAGGTCTCGACCAGGAATGCAGGGACCATCTACGAACTGACGGGTTCAGGCCACGGCTCGATGATGACTACCATCCACGCCGAGGATCCGGATCAGGCCCTGAGGGCCTTCATCGAGCGTATGAAGCACACTCAGCCCAACATCGACGAGAAGGCCGTCTACGAGGAGCTCAAGCGTCGCTTCACGGTCGTCCAGATCGTCCGCGATCACAGTGGTCGCCGACGCATAACGGCCATCGAGACCTTCGACTGAGATCAAATCATAATCGTCATCACGGAAGGCCCGCTCTCCTCCAGGAAAGCGGGCCTTCTTTCCATTTGGACCGAACGAGAGGAGAGAGAAATGAATACAGAACACGTGACTGCGCAGGAGCTTGCATGACAGCCATTACCGTCGAAGACCATCTGGAGGCCGGCAGCATCCGCCATCTCTGCGATCTCACGATCATTGGACGTGGACCGGCCGAAGGGATTCTCGTGACGAATCGCGAGATCAGCGACCCGAGGAGTGAAGCAAGACGCCTCACTCCCGAACGGATGCGCATCGCGGACCATCTTCTCCATCCCTCTCCCGTCAGGGAGATGCTCATCGCTCACAAGACGATCAGCGAGTGGATCGAACAGGACCAGCGTCGAGCGAAGCCTCCTGCCAGGATCGAGGCTCGCAGACTGCTCGAGGACCTCTTGAACGCATCCGGCATCAGGTGCGGGACGCCGGGAAGATACGGAGGGTGGCTGACCAGTTCCATGCCCACTTCGGAGGCCGATGGACCCGAGGCCACCGTGGGCCAAGCATTGCGAGCATTCGCCGCCATGATAGGCAAGAGGAGAATCTACGTCGTAGGAAGGGAAAAGAGCGATGCCTAGAGCAAAGAAGGAAAAGAAGACCGTCGCGGCCAAGCCCGACACGCCCGCAGCCATCGACGCCGGCGTCGTGTCCACCTTCACCGGTCCGCCTCCGAGCTATCCCCTGTCGCCGACTGAGATAGAGATCATCCTGCACATCCGCTGGAACGGAAGCGGTTTCGAACGCTCCGATCGGGCCGGCAAGAGTGCAGTGCACCTCACCGGAGAGGATCTTCAGACCCATGCCAGAAGGCTTCCGTTCGATCCCGAACGCCGCAAGGTGGAGAATCGCAGCGTCGAATACGACATCGCGAACGAAGAGGACTTCGCCGCGATGCTGCACCGGGCTCATCGCGTCCAGCTCGTCACCGTCGACGGTGAGCTGCCGGATCTCTTCAAAGAGGACGGATGGATATCAGGCCGTAAGGGCGTCGAGAAGCCTGACGGTATCGGGATCCTGCTCTCCCGCCCCATGCTCTGAGGAGGCCAGATAGGCCTCTCCAGCCTCGGTGAGGAGCCGCCCCCGCTGTGTCCGGGATATCAGCCCATGACGCAGGAGGAACGGCTCGATCACATCCTCGATCGATTCCGGGGTCTCCGATATGGCTGCCGCGATTGTCGAGAGTCCCACCGGACGTCCGATCGACGCCAGATAAGCGAGGTATCGCATGTCCTCGGCATCCAGCCCCATGGGTCCGATGGCCATCCTCTCCATGGCCAGGCGCGCGACCTCCTCCGCCGACAACTCCGGATGCACCGCCGCGAAGTCCCTGACCCGTGATACGAGACGGTTGGCCACCCTGGGCGTCCCCCGGCATCTCATTGCCACGAATTCGAGAGCATCGCCGAGATCGAGACCCTCGCGCAGCGCCGATCTCTGGACTATCGGCATCATCTCCTCGAGGCTGTAGTAATCCAGTCTCTGGACGATCGGGAAACGATCCAGCAGTGGGCGGGAAAGACCTCCCGCCCTCGTCGTCGCTCCGACCAGGGTGAAGGGCTCTATGTCGATGGACACCGAACGTGCTTCCATGCCCTCTCCGACCATTATGTCCATCCGTCTGTCCTCCATGATCGTATAGAGGATCTCCTCCACCGGCATGGGAAGTCGATGGATCTCGTCGATGAATACGACGTCTCCCTTCTCGATCGAACAGAAGAGCGCCATGAGCTGTCTCTGGTTCTCAATAACCGGAGCCGACGTGGCGATGAGGTTCCCTCCCATTGCATTGGATATGATTCGGGACAGCGTGGTCTTGCCAAGACCCGGAGGACCGTGGAACAGCACATGGTCAAGCGCTTCGCCGCGACTGAGCGCCGCGGTTATGAAGAGGTTGAGGTTCTCCACCAGGGCGGCCTGCCCGGTGAAGTCGGAAATGCTTTCAGGTCTCATTGACATTCAGGAACGTTACAAGAACGGAAAAGGAACGGCAACGCCGAAAGGAACCGTAATGGACAATGCACAGTGGAACGAGCGACGCGTAGCCCGACGCTCTCAGGTCGAGGACGGTCGCGACGACTATGACGTGGACTATGCCCGTGTCGTCCACTCGTCCTCTTTCCGGCGCCTGGCCGGAAAGACGCAGATTCATCAGGGGGACTCCGATGTCCCCCGCAATCGTCTCACGCACTCGATCGAGGTCTCTCAGATCGCGCTCGGCATCTCGCAGCGTCTCAAGACCGCTGACAAGGACGGGATCGTGTCACGGCTGGTCTCGAGCAACTCCCTCGTCCAGGTCATCGGACTGTGCCACGACCTCGGTCATCCATGCGGCGGCCACGCCGGGGAGGACGCACTCAATGCCTGCCTTCCCTATGAGGGCAACGGACAGACTCTGAGAATCCTCTCCCGACTTGAAGGTCATACACCGGAAGCGGGGCTGAACCTGACCCGGCGCACGCTCCTGGGGATCCTGAAATACCCCATTCCCTATTCGCGAGCCAAGAAGAGGGATACGCCGCCACCATTCCAGGGCATCTCCGGGCAACCGCTCATCGGCCCCGAACACAAGCCGCCCAAATGCTACCTCGACGAGGAGACCGAGGTCGTCGACTGGATGCTCGACCCCTTCGAGTCGGACAGGGAGATCGTCGAGGCTGAGCTCATCAAGACCTTCGATGCCAGCCTGATGGATCTCGCTGACGATTTCGCCTATTCGGCGGCCGATCTCGACGATGCCATCGCTCTCAACATGATGAAGCGTCGGTGGCTGGAAGAGGACGCACCGGAAGAATGCTGGACCGGATTCATCGAGCATATGGACAAGCAGGACGCCGCGAACGGTTCCTGGTCCTACGACCGTGTGATCGACGCCCTGATGGGATCGCAACGCAAGAAGATGACCGGTCTCATCATCAACTACCTGCTCTCCGGCGTCCGGGTTCATCAGGACGATCGGATGAAGGACGAACTCTATCGCTATCGGGTGGTGCTCGACGATCATCGCAGTGCGCTCGTGCGAACCCTGAAGAAGAGCGTATTCCGTCGCGTCATCGAGGCCTCGTCGGTCCAGCTCGACCGTGTCCGTATCCAGAAGCAGATCATCGATGTCTACGATGCCATGACCTACCGGCCCATGATGTATCTACCGGAAAAGCACCGGACATTGTGGAATGCGAGCGATGATGGGAACCGTGTCGTCGCCGATTACATCGCAGGAATGACCGATCGCTTCCTGTCCAAGACGCACTCTTCGATGTTCGGCTGATCCCGAAGCACTTACGGATCGAGGAAAAGCATCCTAAAAGGAAGCTGATATTCGCAAGGAACCAAGATGAGCACCCTAATCACCAAACGCCACAACAGCTACCGCGCCATCGAAGGCGCGGTCCTCGGCTGGGAGCGAGGCAAGATCGGAGAGGGCCACAAGGTCCAGGTCATCGAGCCTGACAACACCATCACCAGCTTCAAGTGGCGGGCTCCCAAGGATCCGGTCGCAGGAGACCAGGTCACGGTGGTCCTGCCCGAAGCGGGTGTGAGCGCAAAGCCCGACAGGGCGATCATGATTCTCAACCAGACGACCGGGGAGACCCACCGCGAGGTCAATGCGCACGACCCGAACGGTGCACGCTCGATCATGGTCAATCTGGTCGTCTGGCTCACGATAGCCGCCATCATAGCGAGCGTTCTCATCAATCTCGCGATTCCCGCTCAGGCCAAGATCATCATCCTGGCTGCGGCCGCGCTCATGGTCTGGAGGATCGCCATCGCCACATTCAAGCTACGCGAGGACGAGAAGGCCCTCCAGCGCAAGCTCGACGAGGAATCGGTCTGCACCGACATCACGATGTCCGCCTGGGAGAGCAATACCGAGAGTCGCAAGCCTCGCATGGCCATCGACTACGACGGCGACGGGAATCCCGTCATTCCGGGCGTGGTCCAGGATCCGGCATGAAGTCGGTCACATTCCGCTGCAGGAGCATGACCGACGACGACCATCACCACATAAACGTCCCTGCCGAAGGCCATGTCCTTTGCAGCTGCAGGGGAGAGAGCTGGTGCTCTCACATCGAGGCGACGCTGGTCTGCGGCGAACGAGCGATGGTCCCCGAGGAGGACCGGCTGAAAGCCGACCAGGCACAGGCTCTGGCCAAGGGCAGGATAGGCCCCACCGAAGGCTGGAAGTCCAACTGGCGTGGCAACCGGCGATGGCGGGGTCTCCCCCTCAAGGAGCCCAGGGCCATGCTCCTCATGAAGTCCGGACAGCCCGTGGTCAGCATGCACGGACGGGGCATGAAGCGACGCATGTCACAGCAGGTGGCGAGCCGGAACGGCTGGAGCATCGTGCCGAATCCCACCAAGGGGGTCATCGTGCACGTATCGAATCCCGACGAGGGAGAGGAAAAGATACTCCATGCCGAGTCGTTGGGCATCATCGTCCTCGATCACGAGAGGTGGCCGACCATCGCTCCCATGGGTCATACTCTCAAGGAACGAATGATGGACTTGCTAGGAGAGGGTCATTCATCCTAAAAACGGAAGGAGAAGCACTCCTTACCGGACGGATCAATGGCCCAGAAGATACCCACCCACTACTCGAGCGAGAAGAACAAGGCCATCGCGGTCATAGCCGCGGGCGCCTTCATATCCTTCTTTCTCCTGATCCATCTGATGCAGATCGCACCGATCGCAGCCTATGCATTCAGCACGGACATAAACCAACAGAGCTGGGGCATCGTGAAGATCGCCTTCAGCGGGTTCTACGACATCAAGATCTTCGTCGACGGAGTGAAGTACGCCTTCAACCAGAACGGCGTGATCACCGGGACCATGATGTTCATCGCCTTCGCGATCTCCATCGCGCCGCTGATCCTAGCTCTCGCCCTCAATCCCTTCCGCACCTTCGACCTCATCCACGGAGACGCCCGCAACGGCATGATGTCCGACGTGCGCAAGATGGAGGATCGCAAACAGGTCGGAATCAAGGGTGCGAAATACCTCCATCTCGGGCTATGGCCTAGCACCAAGCAGCCCATGCGTCTGATCGAGACGCTGTCCTGCCTCGTCCTTGCCCCTCCCGGAACGGGCAAGACGGCCTCGTTCGTGGTTCCCTCCATCCTCGACACCCCCGAGTCCTCCTTCATCATCAACGATCCGAAGCCCGAGCTCTTCGACCTGACTTCCGGCTATCGGGCGCAGATCGGTCCGGTCTTCATGATCAACTGGTCGGCCACGGACAAGATCGATCCGGCGAATCTCGACGATCCGACGAAGACCATCTTCTACCCCAGGTTCAATCCCCTTTCCCCCAAGCTCCTTCCTCCGGCCGGCACAGCGGAACGCGACACCTACCTCGATGCCGTGGCGAACGTCATGAGCCCGAGCAGCGGCAAGGGGGGCGGAAGCAACGACTACTTCGAACAGAAGGGTCGCGCAGCCCTGGTCGGCTTCCTTCACTACATCTGCTCCAAGGTCGCGGATCCGGAGGAGGGCCAGATCAACACGGCCAACATCCCGAGCTACTGGCTGAAAGACGGCAAGGACATGGAGCCGTCCATCCCCATGCTGATCGACATGATCAACGAGGGTCTGCGGCAGGCCTCCGAGAAGAATGACGCCGAGAAGGCCAAGGCCGCTGAGGAGCAGCGGTTCCATCAGGGCGACGCCCTCGCCGACTGGCTCAAGGGCATCGTCAGCGAATGCGTCACCAACGAGTACAACCCCCGTGCCCTGACCGAAATCACTCCGCTCGTCTCAATGGCCCCCAACGAGCGCTCCGGTGTCCTGGGCACCATGGACAAGGCCTTCCTCCCCTTCAAGAACGCCGCCGTTCGGGAGAGGACCAGTTCCTGCGACTTCCTTCCGCAGGACCTGCGAGGAATGCCAGACGAGAGCGGCGAGATGAAGCCCGTGACCCTCTACGTCTGCGTCAACCAGGCGGAGGCGGCGGCCTTCGCCACAATCACCTCGCTGCTCTACGAGATCCTCAGCCGCGAATATCTCGCCTACGGCCCGGGTGAGGTGAACCGCAACAACTTCAAGCTGGGTCCGTATCCCGTCTGCTTCATGCTCGACGAGTTCGCGAAGCTACCGAAGATCGAGGCCGTCATGACCGGTCCCGACCTTGGCCGATCCAAGAAGACGATGTATTGCCTCGTGGCGCAGTCCGACTCGCAGATCGGCAAGCTCTACTCGAAAGAGGACCAGCAGATCATCTACGCCACGACGGCTGTGAAATACATCCTTCCGCAGAACGACAAGGACACAATCAAGCTCGTTCAGGAGATGGTCGGTCCGACAACCATCAAGAGATCCAGTTCGTCCCGTTCGAAGGGCGCGGACATCAAGGAGTGGGGCAAGTCCAACGAGTCGACGAACCTCGAGAAGGTCGATTTCATCCGGCCCGGCGACATCTCCGGTATGGAGCCCGGAAGACACATCATCATGGCGCAGGGGTTCATGAACCGTCCCTACTTCATGAAATCGGTGTTCTTCTTCAAGGATCCCGAGATGCTCGCCAAGGCATTCAACCCGAGGACCGGGCTCGGACCCAAGCCGGCCTATCCAGTGCCTGAGGCCGTCCGGCTGGCACGAATCGAAGAGTGGAAAAGGAAGAACCGCAAGGAACTGAAGGATGGGACGAGCCAGAAGCTCGCCATCGATCTCGAGAAATACGAAGATACGCCAGAGCCGATAACGGCATAGGAATGGAAAAACTCCTTTCCTGTGCCCGGCACGAACACAGGAAAGGAGACTTAAATGTCCAACTTCACGGAAGAGACCGGATTCGCCGACAAGCCCGTCAAGGTCGACCGGCCCGACATCGAATCCAAGACGACCAGCGTCAAGGCGGACGTCGTCAACAAGATGCTGCAGGAGCTCAGCGACGAGCAGCGCGAGGCCGCACATGCGGATGCGCAGAACGTCCTGCTGCTAGCCCCTGCCGGCACAGGCAAGACGCGAGTCATGACGACCCGCTACCTTCACCTGGCCGCAAGCGGGGTCGCGATCGAGCGCATCCTCATGTGCACCTTCACCAACGCGGCGGCGCACGAACTCATCGAGCGCATCGAGCCGGCGCTCGGTGTGAAGTCCGAGGACCTCTGGGTGGGCACGACGCACTCGATCGGCCTCCGCATCATCCGCGAGAACGCCAAGATCCTCGGCCTCGCGAACGTCGATGCAATCATGGATCGCGATCAGCAGGAGGAGCTCGTCCAGAAGCTGATGCGATCGCGCAACCATCCCATGGCCGATTCCCCGAACGAGAAGGCGACGATCCGCAAGATCATCGAATTCATCGAAAAGGCCAAGAACGCGATGAAGTCCCCCGAGGACGCAATCGAGGCGATCGAACGCGGACAGGCCGACTGGGCGCCCGGGGTGTCACACGAGGACGCCCAGATCTACGTCGAATACGAGATGTGGAAGAAGGCCTACGACATGATCGACTACAACGACATGCTCTACCTTCCCACGATGATCATCGAGAACTACCCGGAAGTCGCGGCGACGTGGCAGGGCATGTTCGATCACGTCATGGTCGACGAATACCAGGATCTCAGTCGCATGCAGATCCGCCTGCTCAAGAACATCGTCGGACGCGGCGGCTCGGCCGCCAAGTTCTACGCTGCGGCGGACGATGACCAGGCCATCTACGGTTGGAGGGGTTCCGACGTCCGGGCCACGATCGACTTCCGTCGCTACTGGGCGGATCCCGAGATCATCCACATCCGTGACAACTATCGGACGCCCAAGTCGATCTTCGGGCACGCCAGCAAGCTGATCACGCACAACGCCGATCGGCACGAGAAGCGCATCCGGACCCGTCCCGATGCCGATGCCATGGTGAAGGCGATCGAGCGCCATTCCGAGGCCGAAGAGAAGCAGGCCGTCCTCGAGACGATCGTGGAGGGCTGTCGCCGGTTCGATGTCCCTTATGAGAAGGTCGGCATCCTCTGCCGCTCCAACAGGAGCTGCCAGGAATACGCCGCGTTCTTCGCTTCGAACGGTCTTCCGGTGAACCTGCACGAATCGATCCGCCTCGGCGCACGTCCGATCCGGGCACTCGTATCGTGGATGATGCTCGCGACCAAGGCGGACAATCCACTGATGTACGAGCAGCTCGCCACCTACCCCGAGGCCTACCTGCCCGAGGCCGCTCTGATCGATCACAGCGCTCGGCTGCAGCGTCGTCGCAATCGTGATCCGGAGGATCGCACCGGGCCCGTCTCGCTCCTCCTCGAGATGAACGAAAGGGGCAAGGCCACGAGCGGATCGAAGGCCCTGGCCGAGAAGATCGTCGAGGTGCGTGAGTTCATCGCGGGCCAGAAGACGAACCCGTTCGCGGCGGTCTCCAGTCTTCTGGGGATCACGGAGAAGGTCTCCAGCTCGGCCGAGACGGACGATCACCAGCTCCCGTCCTTCCTCCGCCTGGCGGACGAGATGGCGAACCAGATCGGCCTCGAGAAGACGCTCGCGTCGCTGACGCAGCTCGATCTGAATGCGGGTCGCGCCGGTATCAACATCGCAACGATGCACGGAGCCAAGGGTCTCGAATACGAGATCGTCGCGCTGCCCGGCTGGGAGGAGGGCGAATTTCCCAACTTCCAGCGCAAGACCGAGCAGGACATCAGCGAGGAGAGGCGTCTGGCATACGTGGCGCTCACGCGTGCACGCAAGATGCTCATCGTCTCGTGGTCCGGTCGCGATGGGCGCAGCCGTCGCCCCTCGCGCTTCCTCCTGGAAGCGGGGATCATCGGCGACAGCGAATGACATGAAGGCCCGCGGGAGAGATCCCGCGGGCCCTGTACGAACAAGAGGCGCCGAAGCGCCCCTTGCCCAGACGGAGATCACCTCCTTTCGGCTGTGTTATCAGCGACCGACGCCCTGCGCCTCGGCACCTGCGGCGAGCGCAGCGGCCATGCCGCCACCCTTCGCCTTGCTCTCCGCCTTCTCAGCGGATTTCTCGCCCTTGGGCTGGGACTTGCCCTCCTGCTTGCCGCCGGCGGCGCCGGACGACTGGCTGGTCCCATTCTGCATGTCCCGAGCGCTCTGACGCGTCTCGAGCATGCCCCGTTCGACCATTTCGTCCTGGACAGCGAAGAAGCCGCTCGAGAGGGAGACGAGCTTCGAGAACTCCTCCTTTTCGAGGCCCTTGAACTTCGCTGCCTCACGACGCTGATCGGGCTTCATCTTGTCGAAGTCCGACTTCTCGACGCCGGCATCCTTGGCAGCGTTCAGCTGGATCCCGTAGAGCTTGCGATCGAGAGCCTTCTTGGCCGCCTCGGTGATCTTGTAGACCTGGGCGACCTCTTCCGGCGAAGCGGCCTTCAGAGCTTCCAGCTGCGAGGAGCGCGCGGCCTCCTGCTTCTTGGAAGGCAGCATGAAGCCCTTCGAGTTGTCCGCGAGGAAGACCCTGCCATTGGCACGCTCGGCCATGACGTCGATGCCTTCCACGGCGTTCTCACGCCGCTTGCGGGTCGTCGCTGCCGCCTTGCCTGCCTCGGCAGCCCAGGCCTTCTTCGCCTCCTCGGACTGGAAGTACTCGAAGCCTTCGGTCGGACCGTCCTTGTGGACGAAGCCGCCCTGACGCGAAGAATAGGTGAAGCTGGTCCCGGTCTCCTGACGGAGCTTGTTGAACCGATCGCGGTCACCGTTCTCCTTGGCCGCCACGTAGACCTTCGACTGGTCCACGTCGGTCCCGGTCGCCTTCGCCGCCGCGGCCTTCTTGGCCAGGAATTCTTCGCGCTCGGCCATCGATGCGGCCTTCGCCTCGTCCGTCGCGAATTTTCCGAGCTTGGCGTCCACGTTCACATCCTCAGGAATCTTCGCTTCGAAAAGCCGATATGCGTTGTCCCCGCGGTTGAACTCGAGCGCATTGCGGACACCGAGTTCCTCGGCGGCGCTCTTGAGCTCCTCGTTCTCCTTGAACTTGGGATACAGGAGAGCGTAATTCTCCCCCTTGTCATTCTGATGTTCGAACTGCATAACCTGTCTCCAGCCTGCTTGATACCATTCGTTTCGCGGGTCCGGTAAGCCTTCACCACGACCTCGAAGCGAATGGTATCACCCTACGATAAGCCGCTGCAAGCGTCCCGTTGGAAAAAAAGATCATTCATCCTAAAAGAGTCCTCTAAAGGGAAACCCAGGAGGATTGTTCGTGCACGGAGAAAGGGTCTGGCTGGCGGAGAAGCCCAGCTTCGCCAAGGAACTCGGCAAGGCGCTGGGCAACTGCCAGCCGCTCGAGCGCTATGCCTGGCAGTCCAATGGCGGCATCATCGTCGCGGCGGCCGGACACCTCGTCGAGCTCGCCGAGCCTCACGACTACAAGGAGGAGTGGCGCGAATGGCGTCCCGACCTCCTGCCCATGCTTCCCGATAAGTGGGAGTTCATGTACAAGCCCATCGAGGGCAAGAGCCAGCAGCTGGCGGTCATCGAGAAGTACGCCAAGGACGCCCGGGAGATCGTGATCGCGACCGACGCGGGTCGCGAAGGCGAATACATCGCCTGGGCCATCCTCCAGTATCTGCAGCTACAGCACAAACCGAAGAAGCGCCTCTGGAGCTCGGGCGCCAACGTCGCCTCGATATCGAAGGCCGCGAAAGAGGAATCCCTCCTCGAATACGGTGAGAAGTTCCCTCTTGCCGACGCCGCCCGCATCCGGGCCGAATCCGATTGGGTGGAGGGCCTCAATCTCACCCGTCTTCTCACCGTGCGGTTCCGTCCGGCCAATCACGAGCCGCCCATCTCGGTGGGCCGCGTCCAGACCGCCGCCCTCGCGATCATCGTTCGCCGCGAGCGCGAGATCGAGAACTTCAAGTCCGAGAAATACTACGACCTCATCGCGGACGTCCGCGCGGGCCAGCATACCATCCGCCTGACACACGCACCGAAGGAGGGCGAGAACCGCATCAAGGATGCGGCGGAAGCGCGACGCATCACCGACGAGATCCACCAGAAGTCCGTGGTGCTCGATGTCGAATCCGAGACCAGGAAGGAAGCACCGCCGGCGCTGTTCGAAAGCTCGAGCCTCCAGATCAGGGCATACAACCTTTGGGGCTGGCCGGCTTCGAAGACGGAGAAGATCTCGCAGGATCTCTACGACAAGCACAAGCTGATCAGCTACCCGCGCACCGACGGGGTCCATCTCGAGGACAGCCAGTGGCAGGACGTCGGTCCCATCCTGAGTCATCTCAAGGACCTCTCGAACACCCAGCTCGTGCCGTTGAAGGGCAAGGAGACCTTCCCCGACATCACGAAGTTCCTCCCCGACTACAATTCCCTGACGCCGCGGGATACCGTCTTCAATTCGGCACTGCTCGAGAAGAGCGGAGCCGATCACCACGGCATCATACCGACGACCGAGGGTGCGGATCTCTCGCAGCTCAACGACGACGAACGCAAGCTGTATCTGCTCATCGTCAGGCAGTTCCTGGCGCAGCTGCACCCTGACTGCCGCTATTCCCAGAAGTCGATCTCCTGGAAACACGGCGAGCGTCGCTTCAGCGCGACCGGACGGACCATTCTCGAGCCCGGTTGGAGGCGTCTCTTCGGAGGAGCCGACCAGGAGGCAAACGCAACCGAGAACGAGAACCAGGACGAGCCCGCCACCCAGACGCTGCCCGACATCGCCGACAAGACGCGCGGAATCGTGGACAGGGCCAATGCGCTGGAGAAGAAGACGATCGCCCCGCCGCAGTTCACGGAGGGCTCGATCATCTCGGCCATGCGCGACCTAACGAAGGTCACGAAGGATCCGGATCATCTCAAGAAGCTCAAGGTCGCCAAGACCCTCGGGACGAAGTCCACATGGGGCGACACCGTCAAGAAGCTGAAGGACAGGCTCTACATCGTGAGTGCGAAGGGCAAGCTCGCCCCCACAAAGCTGGGAAGCGATCTCGTTGCGCTATGCGAGAAGCACGTGCCCACTCTGGTGGAGCCCACCAATACCGCGATCCTCGAATACATGCTCGACGAGGTGGAAAGGCGCAAGTGCGACACGGCGCAGGCGAGACGTATCCTGCAGGGGCGCAACGTCGACGCGATCAAGAGATGTCTCGATATCGAGAGCGCGGAACTCAGAGCCCCGGACATAGGACAGCGCAAGCCTTCCGTGAGATCCATGACTCCCAAGCCGTGGCAGGACTTCGAAGGCGGATCCTATGCACTCGAAGTCCCCTTCGACGACAAGGACGATGTCAAGGCCCTGGGCGGACGTTTCAATGGCGAGACCAAGAGATGGCATCTGCCCAAGAAGGGCAACAGCGAAGATGACCTGCGAAAGCGGGGATGGTTGAAATAGGCGTCCTGCCGTCGGCGGGGTGTCGACGGTGAATGAAAGGAAAAGGACGCTATGCGAGATTATGTGAGGGCAGGCGAAGTCGCCGCCATTCTGGGACTGGACACCAAGGCCAGCCCCTGGACCGTGTGGAATCGCATGACCGACGACGTCGAGGAGAACGACATCGGCGACCGCTCGCGCTGGCAGGGCCGCCTTGCCGCAGACATCGCCGCCGGAATCGCCAAGGATCACGGACTCTCCATCCAGAAGGCCTTGGACCCCGTCGTCGGCGAGGGCATCATGCCGCCTCGTGCGTGGGAGATCGCACCCAGCACCAAGACCAAGGGAAAGCCGGCCGTCCTCGTCGTCATGCAGCGCATCCAGTCCGCGATGTTCGGATGGGAAGCTCCTGACAGAATTCCCGACAAACAGCTCATGCGCTATCTCGCCACCGCGATCGCATACGGTCATGAGGACGTCTATGTCGGCATTCTAGTCGATGGATACCGCAGCGAGCTCTACCGCGCGACGCTCGATGAAGACATGCGCACCAAGATCGTCGAGGGCGTCGCCGACATGATCCGCATGGCGGTCGAGGACGACGAGCCGGTCGTCGACTACGATGTCGACAAGGGAGCCATCCGGGAAGGCAAGGTATCGGTCAAGGCAGAGGTAAGCGGTGACACCGTCGACGCGCTCATCGACGAACGCGAGACGAAGAAGGCCGAGATCGACGGTCTCAAGGCGCGGCAGAAGCCCCTCGAGAAGCGCATCGAGCAGATCGACAACATGGTCATGACCATGATCCCCAAGGGATCCACGATCGATACCGGCACCCGGATCGTCGGGGTCGAGGAGAAGTCCGGCGGCAAGCTCGCCCTCAAGATCGCCAAGAAATCCACTGACGCAGCGAGTCTCTTCTAGGGTCGATTTTTCGCTTCCCGAAGGACTCTGTTCTCGCTATGTTCCTTACACTAAAAACGTAACCCGAAGGGGGATTGAAAGATGACCGAAGAGACCACCGAACAGCCGCGCTACAATGTCAGCATCCATAACGACGCAGCCATCGCGGCCGCGGTCGATCAGGAAGTCCCCAAGGAGCTACTGAGCTCGCGATCCGCTGGCGGGAGCAACACCGTCACGTATCTCAAGGGTGACATCAGCGTCGACCGTCTGAACGAGATATTCGGTCCGCTCGGCTGGGGTCTGGTCGCCAGCAAGCCCGAGATCGAGAAGGAGGTAGCCACCAGGACGAAATGGGAGGGGCCTTCCGGAAACAAGAAGGCCAAGGATGTCGAGATGGTCGTCTATTCGGTGACCACGCAGGTCACCCTTACCATCAAGAAGCGCACGCCCGAGGGCAGTGACACGGTCTTCGTCCAGACCGGCATCGGCTACGGCGAGGTCGAACCGGGAAAGTATGCCAAGGAAGCGATCGGCATGGCCGTGAAGGGCGCCGAGACCGACGGACTCAAGCGTTGCACCTCCATGCTCGGCAAGGCCTTCGGCATGTTCCTCGATCAGGACGGCAATCAGAGCGACATCGAATACGCTCACAAGGGCAACAGGACGGGCTTGTCGAAGGCCAAGAAGATGCGTCAGGACAAGGAGTCCGGTCGGGGCGGGAACGCACGTTCGGGAGGCTCACGCGCGACCCGGAACGACAGTCGTGGCGAATACGATGACGGTCGCCAGCAGGGTGAAGGTCGCCAGTCCCGTGGAAATTCCGGTGGTGGTGGACGGTCTCAGCAGCGCGAACAGCCCGCCCGCGAACGCAACGACGATCGGAGTTCAGACAAGGAAAGCCGTGACGACGGCCCGCGTGGGCGTCAGCAGGAACAGGATAGCCCTGCCGATGACAAGCCGGCGAAGTCCGGTCGCTCCCGTCCCCGGGCCGAGGTGAACGATGACTTCGATCTCGACTCCGAACCCGTCACCCGTGCGGACCAGGTGGCATACGGTGCCACCATCGTGAAGCGCCTCAAGGACGCGAAGAACAAGGCTGACAGGGAGGATCTCATCCGCCGGCACCGCGATTCGATCACCAATCTGGAGGGGAACATCCTCACCCGTCTGAAGGAGGCGGCTCTCCAGCACGAGATCGACATCGACAAGATCACCGGATAGAATCCGAAAAAAAGACAGGAGATCCACATGAACGATGCAAGCAATGCCTCCGGTGCGAGGATGGAAAAGTGCCCGGTCCACGATGATCGCAATCCCTCCCTCTCGGTGGACTCCGAGGGCAAGGCCGTGTGTCTCGCCGGCTGCCGACAGGAAGATGTCGACGCGGCACGAGCGGTCGCACGATAGAACAGAGAAAGAGCGAGCATGTCCCTCAACGACTGGAGCGCGGCCGATGTCGCCGACAAGCTTTCCGGAACAGGAAGGTCGAAGGCGAAGAAGACCGGGCGAGGCTGGATGGTCTGCTGTCCCGCCCATGAGGACAGGTCCCCATCCCTATCGCTCGCCGACGGGCGTGAGGGCATGCTTCTCTACCACTGCTTCGCGGGGTGCCGTCCCGAGGACGTGCGGACCGCTCTGGAGTCCCATCTCGGCGTCGATCCGAGCGCACCCTCCAATCCCAACAAGAAGAAGAGGGTCGTAGAGAAGAAGGAGGACGAGATCGAGGTGATCTCACCTGCTCCGGAAGGGCAGGAGAATCCCCGTCCTGACGATTTCTACCATTTCGAACACGGAATGCCCTCGAAGGTCTGGACCTATCGTCTTCCGGAAGGGCGTGTCGCCGGATGGGTCGCCCGCTACGATCTGGAGGAAGGGGACAAGGAGGTCATCCCCTGGTGCTGGGCGCTGGACAAGAAGAAGGGCAAGGAGGAGCTGCGCATGCGCGCCATGCCTTCGCCACGTCCACTCTACAATCTCGACCAGATCGTCGAGCGCGAGGAGGACCCGGTCGTCTGGAACGAAGGCGAAAAAGCGGCGGATGCCGCAGCCCGTCTCTTCCCGGGCTGGGTCCCCACCGCCTGTCAGGGGGGAGGGAACGCGATCAGCCTCACCGACTTCTCCGTCCTCCACGGCCGGAAGGTCATCCTCCTGTGCGATCATGACGGACCTGGATATGCTGCTGCATCCAAGATCGCGGACCGTCTCATGGGGCGAGCGGATCTCTATTTCCTGCATTGGCCAACGCGCAGGGAGGACGGAACGGTCTACGACCTCCAGCACAAGGACGACGCCGCCGACCACCTCGATCGGGGCTGGACCGTGGAAGAGCTCAGATCCCTCGCGAAGGAAGGCATGAAGCTGACCATCCCCATCGGGGAGATCGCGCAGGCCTTCGACCCCATACATTATGATCGCCAGTCCGAGCGGCGATTCCAGAATTCCTGAAAAAGACTTCCGTAAAAGCGTTTTTCTCCGTCCCGGAGGGTGAAAAGGAAAAAAGGTGCTTGCACCATTCCTTCGGCAATGGGACAATTTGCAGGATGGCGCGGGAGGAACTCCCTTCTCCCGCCTTGAATGTCAGATTACGAGACATCGGAGGAACGGAAAATGACGGCATATTCTTACCAGGACTGGAACGGCCTGAGCCAGGACGAACAGTCGCGCAATCCGGGTGTGAGCATCACCCGCGACAGCGCACTCAACAACCCGAACCGCGGTGTCTACTGGAGCGGCCAGTCGTCGGCCACGGCGCTGTCCACCCACATCCAGGACGTCCTCACCGGCCCCAACCGGGAAGATGCCGAGCGCATGTTCCGCATGCTCAAGATCGAGCACCGCCGTGCGGTCGAGAGCCCCCGGGCCATCGGCAATGCGATGAAGCGTCGCCAGAACGACGCCGATCGCGCGCTCGCTTCCTCCGGCTTCTCGCTGACCGACGAACAGGCTGACCAGCTGCAGTCGGCCACCGACGACGTCTATCGCATCCAGGACCAGGCCGAAGTTCGCGGTCTCGACCCCGTGGCCACCGCCAACGCCATGATCGACCGCGCGTCGGCAGCCGCCGTCGGCTTCGCTCCGCCGCGTCCCGATCAGATGCGCCCCGAGTTCCGCGAGTATCTCTCGAGCGACGAGGGCATCCAGAGCCAGGAGAACCTGAACCAGAGCGTGCGTCAGCTCTACGCCATGATCCGTCACGGCGAGATCGACGCACTCGACCAGGTCGAGAGCATCAGCGACTATGGCTTCAAGGAAGACCGCACGCAGAACGACGAGCGTGAGTTCCTGACCAGCGTCGTCAAGACCATGCCCCTCGAGCGCAACCCGGTTCCCGTCGAGCCGAACCGCAACTTCTCGGTCCGCATGGACACCACGGAAGAAGCGAAGGCGATGGAGAACATCCTGCGCTGGGCCGGCGAGCAGCAGCAGCTGCCCGAGCGCGAGCAGGTGTTCGAGGCCTTCAACTCCTGGAGGGACAACGGTCTGGTCTCGTCGCCCTTCGATCCGCGTCCGATCAATCGCGTCGGCCTGATCGTGGGCACGGGCAACACCGCGAACGAATCCGCCATGCATACCCTCGAAGGGTTCGCTCAGGACGACTTCGCGAACACCCAGATCCTCGTCCTGACCACGACCAACAACGACATCGCCAATGCGTCCGAACTCCACGGTCGCCCGGTGGTGCAGGGTCGTCCGAAGGCCGACGAGAACGGTCTGAGCATCGAGGGTCTCGCCGAAGCTCCGGCGAACGCCGTCATCATGGTCGGGCTCACCAACGAGCAGGCCACCGATTCAGTGACCCGTTCGATCGCGGCCAATGCCTTCGTGGGTTCGGCCTACTCGGTCGGGCACATCGCCGGCAACAACATGGCTCCGCACGAAGCGCAGGCGATCCACCTCGCCGGCTCGATGCGCAAGCTCTCGCTCGCCACCGATCAGAACGGCAATCAGCTGAACGGAAAGCAGCTCCAGGAACTGCGCACCAAGGCGCAGGACGTGGACAAGGAAGCCGACGCCAACCGCTACTTCGCGGCCGGCCTGGCGCGTCCCCGTGGCGGTGTGACGGCCGTCGCCTTCGACGGTGCGCGCAACTACGATGCCGCCGTGCGCCGTTATGCCAAGGGCAAGGACCCGATGGCCGACGGATACAGCCGCGTTCCCAAGCACGCTGCCATCCTCACCACGGACGACAACAAGATGGCGTCCTACAAGTGGCTCGAGGAACACGCTCGCGATCGGAACGTGCTCTACGCCGAAGCCACCCGGAAGCTGTCGTTCGCGCATGACGTCGCCGCAGGCATCGACACCGAAAAGGTGATCTCCCGTGAGGCCGAGACCGAGCTGAAGATCTTCGACCGTCCGCGCAGCGCACGTGAAGGTGATCAGTCGCAGTATGAAGTCGACTGGAACGATCCGCGCGTCCGCGGGGCCATCATCCTCGTCAAGGGCAATGCCACCGAGAGCGTGATCAACAGCGCCGCCCAGGAGAAGAAGATCTCCCAGGAGGCCATCGTCGACTTCGCGCACACCGGCATCGTGTTCGATGACATGCAGAGCGACTACCACGCCGCGCACATCACCCGCCTCGCTCTCGAGATGGGCAAGCGCTTCACGGTCATCGACAAGGAGGGCGAAGTCGTCCCCCTCGCCGAGGCTCGCGAGGTCACGCGCAAGAACGCCCAGTCGTTCACCGAGATCTCCGATCTCAACAACGCCGAGCGTTTCCGTGGTTCGCTGTCCGGTCTCTCGGTTCCGCCCGAGGACATCGCTCGCGCGGAGCACGGGCGTCGCAACGTCGCCTATGCGCTGTCCGATCCGATCGGCCAGATGACGCTCGCCGGCCTGCCGGGCATGAGCCCCGAGAAGGCGGCCGGTCTCCGCAAGCTCGACCTGACGCTGGAAGAGGTCTACACGGCCAAGGATCCGGCGATCAAGAAGGCGCTCTACGAGAACGGCATGCCGAGCGACACGGTGAAGAACCTCGGTGATCGCAAGGCATGGGAGAAGGCGGTCACCCGCGCGCTCCTGAACGGCAATGCGGCCGAGAACCTGGATGCCCGCTACGTGGGTCCCGGCGAGAGCCGCATGATCCCGGGCAACCGCGCCGGATACGTCCACGGCCCCGATCACGGTAAGCCGGTGATGGCGTTCTTCGGCAACTCGCAGAGGACCTTCGACGGCCCCGACGGCAAGGCGATCGATCCCCAGGATCTGGTCGACCGCAAGCAGCTTTCGGATGCCATCCGTGCGGCCACCGCGAAGGGTTATGCCATCGGCACGACCTTCGAGGAAGGCGTCAGCACGGCGGTGCTCGAGGAGGCCGCCAAGATCCCGGAGGCCAAGGTCGTGATCGCGACTTCGGGCAATCCGATGGCGTCCTCGCCGGAGATGCGCATGACCCTGCGGACCCTGCTCGAGAACGAACAGGCCCAGGTCGTGATGCCGACCGCTCTCGCAGGGCACACCTACGAGACGTCGGACGGCGTCCGCGGCACCCGCTATGCGGAACTGCGTTCGTCGATGCACGAGAATCTCGCGCACTTCTCCGATGTCGGTGTGGTCGTCCAGGTCTCCTCGAAGGACCAGGCGCTGAACGTGGCGGACAAGATGATCGCTCAGGACAAGCCGCTCGCGGTGATGATCCCGAACGACGCCGAGCTCGCCTCGACCGATGCCTACCGCGGCAACCTGAAGATGGCTCGCGGTGCGGGTCGGACGGAGATCGAGAGCATCAGCCTGGCCACCGTGCCCTCCGCACAGGGCTATGCCGAGATCGTCGATCAGGACACCGAGGTGAAGCTGGTCGACGGCGTCATGCGGGGTAACGCGGGCACCTTCCAGTCGGCACGCTTCGCGCGCTCCGACATGGCTCGTGGCGGTCACCACAACAAGACGATGGGATGGGGCTCCGCAGCCCGACCGATCGTCGGTGAGGACTCGATGAACAGGCTGGCTGACGATCACCAGCGCGGTGAACTCAAGCCGCTCGGTCAGTATGTCGGTCCGACGGCTCGTGAACTCGAGGCCCGCTCGATCGCCCGCAACCAGATCGGTGCCGAGACCCAGGAGATGTTCTCGGACAACCAGAAGCGCTTCGCCGCGCAGATCGAGGCGGATGCGAGCAGGTCGGTCAGCTACTGATCCGCTGAACAATCCACAGAAGAGGGGCTCGGGAGAAATCCCGGGCCCCTTTGACGTGTGAAGGACACGAATGCGAACTCTTGAAGGAGAAGGAAAAATGACAGCCAATACCGGCATCGGCGGAAACAATCCGCCCGAAGACCAGCGCATCCAGATGCTCACGCCCGCCGAGGACATCGAACTGCTCGTCGGCAAGGACGTGAAGGATCTCTCGGAGAGGAGCGCTAGCCTGCTCGACACCTACGGCCGCGTCCCCGACAAGATCACCGACGATCAGGTCTACGACCGCGTCATCGCGCTCGTGGCCGCCATCCGTCAGGTCGATTCGGACCGGGACGAGAAGCGCAAGAAGATGAAGGCCCCATACCTCGCCGGCGGGAAGGCCGTGGACGACGCCTTCAAGCTCCCGGACGACAAGGGTGTGGACCGGGCGAAGAAGATGGACGCAGCCATCAAGGACCTGACCTCGCGCCTTTCCGAATACGATACGATCAAGTATCAGGAGGAGCAGGCCAGGGCCCAGCAGGAATCGGACGACCTTGCAGCGAAGGCCAAGGAGGACGGCATCGAGATCGATGCGGGCAAGGTCGAGGTCAAGCTGGAGAGTCGCAAGTCCGAACATGGCGGCATGTCCACCAGGAGCGTGATCAAGGAATGGGAGATCACCGACGAGGCCTCGCTTCCTCGCAGCGTCCTGGTACCCGACGCCAAGAAGATCCAGAAGCTCGTCGACGAAGGCGCCAAGATCCCGGGCGTCAAGGTCACGGAACGCGTCGCGACCGTCGTGAAGCGGAGCTAGCCGAAAAGTCGGGCATCCTTGGTCAAGATGCCTTTGGCTTATCCCGAAAAATGACCTAGAATGCATTGTAAAACCCAAGGAGCCATCCAAAAATGAATAAGCTACGCATGGAAATGCGGGTCGGCGAGCGTCGGCCCATCAGTGACTTCGAGCTCGCCGAGGGCGAGACGCTCGAGCAGCGCGTCCAGAAGGAGATCGCGGAAGCGTCCGAACGCGGCGATCTCAATGGGATGGGCGTCAAGGCCAGCATTCCCGCCATCGCGGTCTTCGAGACCGACGATGACGGCGAGACGCCGGCCGGCTCGATCGCCCTCTTCAACGCTACCGGCCGTGAGGTCACCGACCGCGACATCCGTGTCGAGATCGGTGAGGACAGCCAGAAGCGCAATGTCGTGCGCGTGACGGGGACGGACACCGTGCGGGAAGGCGACGAGGAAAAGGACCACGAGGTCCTGATCGGCGTCTTCTACGACGAGGAACTGGCGCGGCGCGTCGGCTCCCTGTGGAAGGCCGGAGTCCTCGATTGACCATGATCGTCTTCGCCTACCTCCGAGACGGCGCCGTCTACCGCGACTTCGAGTCGTGGGAAGAGGGCGATCGTCTCGGAAGGTATGTCGTCGTCCTCGGGCGGGAAGGCAAGCATGCAGAGACCACCCCGATCGGGGGGAAGACGTACAGGAGCCTCTGGCTCTGGAGCGACAAGGACGAAGAGGAAGAGCGGGATCACGCCACCGTGCCCCTAATCCTCATGGAAGAATGAAACGGAAGGAAACACAATGACCAAGAGCGCACCACAGCTCGGAACACTGCTGCAGGACCGCGCAGCACGTGTCGACATGATCAGGCGAGCGGATCCGGAGGGCTACCAGAACGCGATCCTTCCGCGCGCGCATCCCACCGGAATGCGTGTCCGTGACATCATGGACCAGATCGAACTCGAAGAGAACAGGGACGAACTTCTCACAGAAGCCGGGGCCGATGCTCTCGAGAACCGCTACATGGCCAAGGGCATCGACGAGTGCAAGCAGGACGTCTTCCGTCGTGTCGCCTCGTGGTTCTCCGACGACGTCGAGCACGCGCGGCGCATGTATGGCTACATCTCGCGTCACTGGCTGATGCCCGCGACCCCCGTGATGAGCAACGCCGGCCTCGATCGCGGCCTGCCGATCAGCTGCTTCCTGCAGGACATCGACGACACCATGCCCTCGATCATCCAGGCATGGACCGAATGCGCGAACCTGTCCTCCAAGGGCGGCGGTGTCGGGACGAGCTTCGACCGCCTGCGCGGCATCGGCGAACCGACCCGCGGTGGCAAGACCTCGGGTGCCGTCTCGTTCGCGAAGGTCACCGATTCGATCACTCTGGCCGTGAGCCAGGGCGACGTCCGTCGCGGTTCGGCCGCGATCTACATGCACATCGACCACGTCGAGATCGAGGACTTCCTCATGATCCGCGACCCGTCGGGCGACATCAACCGCCGTGCGCTCAACCTGCACGTCGGCATCTGCATCACCGACGACTTCATGATGAAGGTCCGTGACGACAAGATGCACCAGCTCGTCAGTCGCAAGACCGGCAAGGTCCTCAAGGAGGTCCGCGCCCGCGAGCTCTACGAGAAGATCATCGACCAGCGTCTCAAGACCGGTGAGCCCTACATCGTCTACATCGACACGGTGAACCGCCTGCGTCCCGAGATCCAGAAGAAGCTCGGACTCAAGGTGTCCATGTCCAACCTGTGCTCGGAGATCACTCTCCCGACGGGTCCGGACCACCTGGGCAACTGGCGGACGGCCGTCTGCTGCCTCACCTCGCTCAACCTCCTCTACTACGACGAGTGGAGCAAGGACGAACACCGTCAGCAGTTCTTCGACGACGTCGGGCGCTTCATCGACAACGTGCTCGAGGATTTCATCCAGCGGGCTCCCGAGAGCTTCTGGCGCGCCATCTACGCCGCCTTCCGCGAGCGTTCGGTCGGCATCGGCGTCATGGGATTCCACAGCTATCTGCAGAGCAAGATGCTGCCGATCGAGGGGGCGATGGCCGTCAGCCACCAGAACCGCATGCTCAAGACCGTCCGCACGGAACTCGACCGTGTCTCCCGCGAACTCGCCGAAGAGCGTGGTCCGTGCCCGGATGCGGAAGACGCCGGCATGATGGAGCGTTTCACCAACAAGATGGCGATCGCGCCCACCGCGTCGATCTCGACCATCTGCGGTGGGGCCAGCCCGTGCATCGAACCCATCCCGGCCAACATCTTCACGGCGAAGACCCTGGACGGCTCGAAGACGATCCGCAACCAGCAGCTGGAGAAGCTCCTGGAATCCAAGGGTCAGAACACGAAGGAGGTCTGGAGCTCGATCCTCGCCAACGAGGAGGAAAGCGGCAGCCCGACCGGATCGGTCCAGCACCTCGACTGTCTGGACGAGCACGAGAAGGCCGTGTTCAAGACCGCCTTCGAGATCAATCAGGGCTACCTGATCGATCTGGCGCGAGAACGGTCGATCTTCATCGACCAGGCGAGTTCGACGAACCTCTTCGTTCCGCCGAACATCTCGATCTCCCGTCTGCTCGCTCTGCACTACCGGGCATGGAAGGAAGGCGTGAAGACGCTCTACTACCTGCGTTCGCAGGCTGCACAGCGCGCCCAGAACACCTCCGTGCGTCGTTCCGTCGCGGACGACAACACCCTGCAGAATCCGGTCATCATGGCCGCGCAGGAAGAGGACGAGTCGCAGTACTTCGAGTGCGAGGCCTGTCAATAGTAATGTTGTGAATTCGGGGAAATGAAAAACCAACAATTCATTTCCCCGTCATTTACTGTTCATTACATCAAGGAAACAAAATGAGCAAGCAGGCACATATTCTCGCCATCGAAATTCCCGATCCTGATTTTGAGGGCTACCGCGAGACCGATCCCATCGACTATCTGTCTCGGGGCCATATCTGGCTGGGTTATCGTCCGTATCTCGAGACACTCGATCCAAAGGCCGAGGGGCATCCGTATTCGGCCTCCCTTCTCCAGTTGATCCCCTATGTGGTCCTGAAGTATCAGGGTCGCGTCCTCACCTACGTGCGCCCCGACAAGGGCAACGAGGGAAGGCTCCACGGCAAAGCGTCGATCGGTGTCGGAGGCCATATCGATCTGCAGGACGTCGTCCACGAAGACAGCGTCCTCGATCTGGACCAGACCCTGCGTCTTTCCTGCATCCGTGAGATCAGGGAAGAGATCGGCCTCGAGATCGAGGGCGACGACCTGCACTGGAAAGGCCTCATCGTGCGCCGGGACAAGGACGTGGATCGCGTCCACCTCGGCATCGTCGCCGAAATCGATATGGATGACGAAATGAGGGGTCAGATCGAGCCGAACAGCGAGATCGGAGAGATCCGATTCATCGATCCTTCAACCTTCGCCGCCGAGATGAGCGGCAATGAAATCGAAGCATGGACGAAGGCCGTGCTCTCCATCGACTGAAAGGAACAGCCATGACCACCTACAGCCTAGACACTCCCGTCTCCGAGATCGATACCCCGCTCTTCCGTAAGAGCGAGACCTACAAGCCCTTCCACCACGAGTGGGCCGAGGTCATGCGCGATCGCCAGCAGAGCGTCCACTGGATGGCGCGCGAGCTCCCCATGGGCGAGGATCTCAAGGACTGGTCGCCGATCTCGGAGCGCCTCACCGACAAGCAGCGCGATCTGCTGATGAACATCTTCCGCCTGTTCACCCAGGCCGACGTCGACGTGCTCGACAACTACATGAACATCCTGACCAAGGTGTTCCGCAACGGCGAGGTCGGTCGCATGCTCGCGGTGTTCTCGAGCTTCGAGACCATCCACATCGAGGCCTACAGCTACATCCTCGAGAGCCTCAAGCTGCCCGATTCGACCTACCACGAATTCCTCGAGATCGAGGAGATGCGCGAGAAGCACGACTTCCTCAAGCAGTACAACGCCGACACGCTCAAGGACCTCATCATGACGCTCGGCTGCTTCGCGGCGTTCGTGGAAGGCCTGCAGCTGTTCGCCTCGTTCGCGATGCTGCTCAGCTATCCCAAGAAGGGCCGGATGCGCAACATGGGGCAGATCGTGTCCTGGTCGATCCGCGACGAGACCATCCACGTCAACGCCGGCATCAAGCTCCTGCACGTCCTGTGCAACGAGACGGGGATCAACATCCGCTCGCTGCAGGAGGACTTCCATGATGCGGCACGCAACTACGTGCGCATGGAAGACGCCTTCATCGACAAGGCCTTCGAATTCGGCGAGGCTCCGATCGGCACGCCCGAGGAATACAAGCAGTATGTCCGCTTCATCGCAGACATGCGCTTGGCGCAGCTCGGTCTCGACACGATCTACAACATCGAGGAACATCCGCTTCCCTGGATCGACGAGCTGACCGGTCAGGAGCATGCCAACTTCTTCGAGACCCGTCCGACGGAATACTCGAAGGGCGCTCACACCGGCAGCTGGGAGAAGGCATGGGACGCCCTCGACCGCGCCGAGGAAGGGCCGCTCGGAGAGATGCCCGGCGACCGGATCCACCAGCGGCGGATCGACGCGGGGCTCGCCGAAACCCTCGTCTGATCACGCGCTTGCGGGAAAGAGAAGGCGGGGTCGCTTCGTGCGGCTCCGCCTTCTTCTTTTGAGCCCGACAGGGTTCTCCATGACAAACAGAATTCTTTGAAGGAAAACGAGATGGCAGGATACGACGATCCATTCGGCTGGCCCGAGGACGAAGAGCAGTATCCGATCGAGAACGAGCGCCTCAACGCCATCGTGGAGGGACTGACGCCGCCCCAGCGCGAATCCGTCGAGCATCGCGGATCCCCTGTCGTCATCCTCGCTGGCGCCGGGACCGGGAAGACCACCGCCCTTACCAGCAGGATTGCCCATATCATCGCATCCGGCGACGCCACGCCCGAGGAGATCCTCGCCGTGACGTTCACGAACAAGGCGGCCCGTGAGTTGCAGACCCGTCTCAAGCGCAAGCTCGGTGTGGACGATCTCGCAGGCATGCAGGTCGGCACCTTCCACTCCATCTGCGCCCGGATGCTCCGCGAGCACTACGACCTCTTCGGTGTGAAGCAGGACTACGTCATCATGGATTCCGATGACCAGAAGCGTCTCGTGCGCAGGCTCGGAAAGGCGATCTACGGCAAGAACGTCGACAAGGATCTGATCGACGCCACGATCGATTTCATCGAGAACGTCCGCGGCAATCCGGCCGAGAAGGGTCAGATCATCAACAATGCCGATCCGGCCATCTACAACATCTACGCACAATACGAGAAGACCAAGACCGAGGACGGTGTCCTCGATTTCACGGATCTCATCTCGATCGTGACGGAGGCGTTCTACAACGGCATCGTGGACCCCGAGATCTTCGCGAGCAAGTGGAGGCACATTCTCGTCGACGAATACCAGGACACGAACGGTCTACAGTTCGCCTGGCTTCAGCAGATCGCCTACAACAACCCGAATCTCGCCGTGGTCGGAGACGATGACCAGGTGCTCTACTCCTGGCGCGGCGCCCGCATCGAGAACATCCTCGAGTTCCCCGACCAGTTCGAGGACGTCCGCGTCATCAGGCTTGAGCAGAATTTCCGCTCCACCGGTCACATCCTCGATGTGGCGAATGCCGTCATCGACAAAAACGAAAAGCGTCTCGGCAAGACACTCTTCACCAGTGCGGACAAGGGAAACAAGGTCGAGATCTACGACTTCCTCAATGCCGACGACGAGGCGAAGTGGCTTCTCGACACCGTCCGTCAGAATCTCGACAACGGCATGAAGCCGAGCGACATCGCCATCCTCTCGCGTGCCAGCCATGTGCTGAACATCATCGAGCAGAAGATGACCTTTGCCGGCATACCCTACGTCCTCTCGGGGGGCAGGCGCTTCCAGGACAAGGCTGAGATCAGGGATGCCATGGCCTATCTCCGTCTGGCAGCCAATCCCGACGACTCCAGCGCCTTCGAACGCGTCGTGAACGTCCCCAAGCGCGGGATGGGAGACATGGCCGTCAAACGTATCGTGGAGGCCTCGGAGCACGCACGTGAGATGCGCGCTCACATGACGCTCCTCGACATCGCCCGCAATCACACGGTCGGCAAGACCCTGCACGGCGACGTTCCCGAGCAGCTGGGGGGCTTCGTCGAAGCCATTCGCGACGCGAACAAGATGTTCTGGCGCGGAGGGACTGCGGCCGAGGTTCTCGAAAAGGTGCTGAACGATTCCGGATACATGGATGATCTGCGTCGCCAGGCAGAAGAGGCGAAGGAAGCCGGGGAAACCAGCCTTTACGAGACGGCGAAGACGCGAATCGACAACATCACCGATCTCTTCACCATCGGCGCCGACAAGCAGCCTCTCGAACTCGTCGAGCATCTCGGACTGACCGAGGACGGACGGGCGAAGAAGGAGGATGCAGTATGGGTGGGCACCATCCACGCCGCAAAAGGTCTGGAGTGGCCATTGGTGCTGGGTGTCGGATGGGAGGAGAACGTCCTTCCCAGCTGGCAGGCCCTTCAGGAGAAAGGGAATGCCCTGGATGAGGAGCGCAGGTGCGCATACGTCCTCATAACCCGCGCGAGAGAGCGTCTATGCATCACCTCCACCGGTGAGCGCTTCCAGAAGCCGGCGTCCGCCAGCAGATTCATATCGGACATTCCGCCGGAATCCTCGCAGACCTTCGAAATAGGCTGAACAGAAAAAAAGGGCGCTCGGAATATCCGGGCGCCCTTTTCCTTGTCACGATCGGAAGTCGGGTCAGGACTGCGTGACGCCCCTTCCCGTCTGACTTCCGGCAGCGGCACCGCGAGCGGCGCCTGCCATGGCCCTGCCACGCATCGCTGCCACACCGACGCCCGCACCAGCGCCGCTGACGACGATCGTCGCAGCCCGGCCGACCATTCCGACCGCGGCATTTCCGCCAGCATCCATTCCGCCGCCCGAGGAGCGCGAGAACTCAGCTGCGATCGCAGGCACGGACTTGACGATCCCGTTGAAGACAACGGCGACGCCGATCAGGACGAGCCCTTGGACGATCACCTCGGTGAATTCGAGATCCGTCTCGGCAGCAGCCGCAATCACCTTGTCGGTCATCGTGGTGAAGACCTGGCTGCCGATCCGGAAGATGATCGAGAGGATGGCGAACTGAGCCGTCGCATTGAGCACGTTCGATACCGCGATCGAGAAGTATCCGCGCGTGGGCTTGAACACCAGACACACGATCAGGATCGGAGTGACGATGCTCACGATCGCCAGTCGGATGACGACGTCGATGAAGCGAAGCGGGAAGGTGATCGCCAGGAAGCCGTAGATCAGCACCACGAACATGCCGGTGAAGATGTAGGCGAGCGTATTCACCACGCCGCTCTTCTGCGTCATGATGGCCATTCCGTTGGCGATTCCGTCGAGCGTCATCTCATAGGCACCGCACACGGTCGTGGACATGTTCTCCAGAGCATACCTCGCACCGTCCGGCACACCGGACACGGATATCGAACTGCCCGATGTACAGCCAGTGCCCGCTCCACCTACTATGTTCACGACCCCCGTTCCTATCGAGAACAACAGGCTGTAGACATAGTCCCACATGATCGTGACGGGCGCAGCGAGAACCGCTGATGCCGCCGCGACCGCAAGGCACAGCCTCCAGAACACCTGCCAGCGACCGGTGAGATCGCTGGCATCACCCGATACGAACGCGCTTCCGAGATAGAACAACGCGAAGACCTGCGCGAATCCCACTACTACGGGGATCAGGCTCGGACCTTCCGCATCCACTCTGGACATGCCGTTGAACACGGCCGACGAGAATTCATCGAAGATCTCGCAGGCGACGCAATCATAGCTATCGAGCAATGCTCTCGCGCCCTGCCTGCGGGCATCGAAGCTCTCCGTGTTCTCCCCGACGAAGAAATACTCGATGTCATCGAGCCCGGGCAGACCGAACCCTCCGCCCCCACCGTCGTCCTGCGCCATCGCGGCCGAAGACATAAGAAGGGAGGAGACAAGCGCCATCATGACCATCAACGACTTGATGACCTTCGAGATACGCCAACTGGAGCCGGATCCCGGCAAAGCGCAGATGCTATTCATGATTCTTAGACCCCGTCCTTGACCGGTCACGCTCGGACCGGTCGATGTCTCTTGTTCCGGTGCTATCAGGCTCGTAGTCCAGCGCATCCTCGATCGTGCGGTGCCGCTCCTCGCCCTCTTCCTCGAGTTCCTTGAGGTAGGCGATCCGGTCGGCCTCACCGCCCTCGTCCCGCATCACTCTGCGGCTCACCGACATCACGTCGTCGGACAAAGTCTTGGGTCCGGTATACATGTCACGGAACCGCATTCCTATGATCAGCGCGACGAGGGCTGCGAGGACAACCACATTAAGGACCCAGATCCACACCGTCTCGACGTTGGTCGCCAGCCACATGAACACCAGGGCCAGGATGGCCAGGGGAAGCGGCCTCGTCACAGGGCACCGGTGCCGGCGCCGCCGACCCTCGCGTATTCCTCATGCAGGCTCGCCTGGTCCTCTGCGTCCGCCAGGACGGCGTCCTCCGCCGGAGAGCTGAAGAACGCCTTGTTCATATTGGTCCATTCGATGACCTTGCGCATGTCGAAGCGCTGCTTGAGCTCATGATCGAGCAGATGCACGAAGTTGTCGAATTCGTATCCGTGGATGCGGCTCATCATGGTGCAGCCGATCAGAAGATAGACGTCCTCGGCGGTCAGGCCGCGGCGCTGCGAGGCCGACGAGCGCTCGATCTGCTCGAACGCGAACTCGTCGTAATCCTCCACCCGGGCGTATTCCACCCTGATCTCGCCCATGTCGTTCTGGAAGACCGCGAACAGGTCGCCCTCCTCGCGACGACGCTCGAACATCTCCTGGTAGGAGAGGTTGGCTCGATTGTATTTGAACATCCGGTTGGGGAAGCGCTCGCTTCTCTCTCCGGAACGCCCGTTAGTTCCCTCGTCAGTCTTCATGATCGTCCCCTATGGTGGATCGCATTCTGGCTCATCTCGGGTTTATAGGATGGAAAATCGAATTTGGGAAAGGGAACATTCAGTCCTAGAAGGAGGCATGCAGATGCAACAGCAAACAGAGATGCGCGTCACTGTGCTGTCCTTCCTCTTCGGGCCGGCCGACGACGGCTATCGCATGATCTCCGCGCACGATCAGAGGGGTGAACGTGTGGTCCTCGGCGGCAAGGTCATGCCTGCCGACATGGAGGAGGGCGACGAGATCGTCGTCGAGGGCAAGTGGCGGCGTGGCGACCGGGGAGACGTCCTCATGGTCAACAGCGCGCGCAAGACGCTGCCCCAGACCGAGAAGGGCATGGCCACATGGCTCGCCAAGGCGAAGATCCCCGGTATCGGCAAGGTGCGGGCCGAGAAACTCGTCGCGCAGTTCGGTCTCGACACCCTGGCACGGATCGTGGAGCGGCACGAGGACGCCATCGCGATCGCCGGAAGGAAGACCATAGAAACCGCCGCACCCGCCCTGGAGCACAGGATGAGGGAGGCCGAGATCGGCACGATGCTCTCCGGATACGGCATCGGGGGTGCAGTCCAGAACAAGATCATGGAAAAATACGGGGTCGGGACGCAGGCGATGCTGTCCGAACGACCCTACCAGCTCATCACCGACATCAAGGGGATCGCCTTCTCCACCGCCGACAAGATCGCGCGATCAGCTGGGATATCGAAGGATTCTCCCGAAAGGATCAAGGCCGCGATCATCGAGGCCCTGCGCATCGCGTCCATGGACGGCCATACGGCCATGTATCATCAGACCCTGCTCTCGACGGTCGAGGACATGATCTACGTCGACCAGGACCTCATCGAGGACCAGATCGACCATATGGCCGACAAGGCCATCAAGCAGAACTCGATCAGGGGCAACAGGACCTGGGCGCTCGTCAGGCTGGACGATGCAGAAGAGAGGGTCGCGCGCAACGTCGCCCTCAAGCTCAAGCAGCCCTCGATCTTCACCCGGGAGGAGGCCACGGCGGCCGTCGACGCGGCCATCGCCGAAAGCTCGGGCACGCTGAACGAGAAGCAGCGTTCCGCCGCCATCGCCGGAATATGCGAACCGATCTCCATCCTCACCGGTGGACCCGGAACCGGCAAGACGCACACTCTCAGGGTCGTCATCATGGCATGGCGATCGCTGTGCCGCGCAAAGAGGATCAGCAGTCCTCTCCAGATCGCGGCCCCCACAGGGAAGGCCGCCAAGCGGGCCAGCGAGGTCACGGGCGTGGAGGGTAAGACGATCCATCGCCTCCTCGAGTTCGAGCCCGAATCCAATTCCTTCCTGCGGAACAGGTCCAATCCTCTGGATGCAGGGCATCTCGCGATAGACGAAAGCTCCATGCCCGACATCCTCATCACGAGGGACCTGACCGAGGCATGGGGAGACTCCAACGTCCTCATGGTAGGTGACGTGGAGCAGATACCTTCGGTGGGTCCCGGTTGCGTCCTGCGCGATCTCATGCAGAGCGGCGTCGTTCCGACGACCAGGCTGACCGACATCTATAGGCAGAGCGAAGGATCCCAGGTCGCACTCGGAGCCGATGCCATCCGCAACGGCAGGATGCCCGAGATGAGTCGACCGGGCGCCGGGGAGCTCGTCTTCATCGACATAGACGATCCACGACAGGTCGCCGAGCGGATCCGCGAGATGTATGTCGACAAGATGCCGCGCTATCTCGCGAGCAAGGACATGGATCCCGGGAGCATCCAGATCCTCAGTCCCGGAAAGCAGGGTGACGTCGGAACCCTGAACCTCAATCGCATCGTCCAGGAGACGATCCACGGCCCCGACCCGAAAGGGCCCTCCGTCCATCTTTCCGACAAGATGATGGGAATGGTCGGTGACCGGGTGATCCAGCTCGAGAACGACTACGACCTCAACATCTTCAACGGCGACACGGGGAAGATCATCGAGATCGAGACCGATTCCGAAGGCAAGGTCACCGATACCCACGTCGACTTCGGAGACAAGATCGTCGGATTTTCAGGATCAGCTCTCGGTAATTTGACACTTGCCTACGCATTGACCATACACAAGAGCCAGGGGTCGGAATTCCAGGTCGTGATCATTCCCATGACCGGGACCCATTACACCCTCAACAAGCGTCCGTTGATATACACGGGCATGACGAGAGCTAAGAAGATCTGCGTGTTCGTGGGGCAGAGGAGAGCCCTCAGGACCTCCCTGAACCGCGAGGACGCTGCCAACCGGGTCACGACCCTGGCCGAGAGACTGGTGAAAAAATGCGCACACTGACTGCAGTATCGATCGCCGCCGGCGCCTTCGTCACGATGGCCGTAGCCGCGCACGCCCAGTTCAAGGGAGTGCCCGGCATAGAACAGGCCCAGGCTCAGGTCCTTCATCTGCCCGCGGAGGAGAACTTCAAGCCGCTGGGATCCGACTGGCGCACCTCGACCCAGCCAGGCAATGATCCGAAACAGGGCGAGATCTACGTGACGGACCCCTCCGAGGTGAGAGACATCGTGGCAGGCATTGCTCGCTCATCCGAGCAACCGGATGCGGCGGTCCAGAAGGAGATCGAAGCCAGCATCGACACATCGGCGCCTCTCGTCTCCAACAGCGACTGCAACACGGCCATTGCCAATGCGGAACGCAAATACGGCATCCCGCCCTACATGTTGCGGGCCATCGCTATCACGGAGAGCGGACGCGAAGGGCAGCCCTATCCATGGGCGATGAACATCCAGGGCCGTGCGCACTACGCCAAGGATCCGCAGGAGATCGTCTCCATCGTCAATCGCTACGGCTCGAGATCCTCGATCGACATCGGCTGTGCCCAGGTCAATCTCAAGTGGCATGCCCACCGGTTCGCGGACTGGAAGAGTCTCATCGACCCGCAGACCAATGCCGACTATGCGGCATACCATCTCCTGGAGCTCCGTCGCGAGTTCGGCAACTGGTCCAGGGCCGTATCTGCCTACCACAGCAGGACCGGCTGGCGCGGCGCCAACTACGCCTGCGCGGTGAGCAGGAACTATGGCCGCATCCTCGGTGACACGCGATCGGGTTGCGGCCCGGACATCGAAATGCTCGCAGCGCATCTCGTCCGGAACATCACATAAGGGTATTCGGGTTATTTCATCTGCGTGATACGCTAGATGAAAGGAAAAGGCGCGAAAGCGCCGGAGAACCGAAATGACGAGAATCATCGCGACCCTGCTGGGCGCTCTGACCGGATTCCTGATCGGACTTGTGCATTCGCCGAACGCGGCGTCAATCGCCGCACTTGTATTGGGTTTCATCGCATTCCGTGCGGCGAGGCCCACGGGAATGACCATGAGCCGCGCGGACCGTCGGACCATGAACCAAGCGATCGATATGGCGCTGGTCATGTTCTGGGCCGCCGGTCCCGCCTTGAAGCGCTTCCTTCGCTCGCAGGACAAGTATCTTCAGCACGAGGAATTCCTCTATGCCATGTGCATGCCCGAGGACATCAAGGACCAGATCGCGCCTCGCGACGAGATCCTGGAGCTCTGCAGGGAGACCATGCGCATCGGGACCGAGCCGCACGCCGCACTCAGGCGCCACAACAGGTCCTTCAAGCCCGGCATGTTCAGGAAGAAGAGCGCTAGCTATACCGTCATGAACGAGGTGGCTCGCGTCCTGCTGTCTGCAGGAGCGGACAGGCGTGGCATCATCTGGTATTTCGAAGTCGGCCGGAGGCTGTACGTGAAACCCGAAGAGGCCATGTTCTACCTCAAGAACGCCGTCGAGGAACAGAAGGTCGAGATGCGCATCCTGCCGGGGTTTCCCGCTGATGACAGCGCACTCGGACAGGCTCACGCCGGTATCGAGGTGCCCGCCAAGATCGTGCCCTACCTCGACTGGTACGACCAGCAGAGAGCCGAGATCATCGACATGATGTTCGGCGGCACCACCACTCCTAGCAGGGCGGCCTAAGGTCGCCCTGCTGCTTGCAAAATACTGCGTCTTCATCCTACAATGCGCTGAAACATTTTTCAGGAGCGCATAAGGCATGTCGGACAACCAGAACGAAGAGGGCCCCGCGGAGGGCGAGGCTCCCAAGAACGATACCTTCGGCAAGATGAACTCCGAGACGCGTGAACGCGTCGAGGGCCTCATGCACGACATGATCGAAGGCGGTCTCTGGGGCTACAAGAACAAGACCGATCCGACCGAGCGTGAAGTCGCGTTCCAGTCGGAAGCCACGGCCGAGAAGCTCTTCGCCTACCTCTATGCGGACGATCCCACCAACGCGAAGAAGAAATGGCAGGAATTCAGCGGCAAGCCCGCTGACAAGGGCCTGATCTCGCGTGCTGAGTCCCTCATTCTCGAGAAGGACCCCAACAAGGCGGTCGAAGGCCTGGCGGGCGAACAGCAGCGCGTCACTACGCAGGTCAAGAAATACCTCCATGAGAACGATGCGCGAGGTCGCGAGCGGGAACTCTCGAACATGCGCATTGCGATGGGTGACAGCGAGCACCGACAGCGTGAGCTGCGGCGCAAGGGCACCGACCAGATCCTCGCCGAAGAAAGAGACATGGACGGAGCCAAGCTGCTCGGCGTCTTCGTGAAGGGCGCGACGCGAGTGGCCGATGACTACAACGCATCATGGCGCGAGGGGGCCAAGACCAAGCACATGCGCAAGGTCATGAGCGAGATCGCCGGAAACGTCGACCTCAAGAACAAGAGTCAGATATTCCAAGAAGTCCGGGGAACCTCGAGGCCTGGATTCTCTGCAGCCCGCGATGCGATGCAGCCCGGTAAATCGTCGATGTTCAGCGCCGCAGGAATGAAGATGGGCGCAATGAACATGGCCAGCATCATCATGAAGATGAGCGGTGCAGGGCGACGGAGCGCCGAACAGAACGCACCGGCACAGGCGAAGCAGCTGCTTCTTCCCGCGCCCGGCAAGCATTTCGGCGGACCCGGTTTCCAGGGGCCGGAAATGGGCCTCCAGACCTAACACAGCAGAAATTCATCATGAGGAGGTGCCGGCATGCCGAGCCTTAATGTCGTGCGCCTCATGTCCTGGCGGCCGTTCAAGAGCAGATCCGCGAAGGGTCACCCCGAACAGGATGTCTGCATCGAGTTCGCGAATCGTCTCCGGGCGCTCGAACTCGATGGCAGGACAAGGTGCGTCTGGACGCACGTTCCGAACGAGATCGGCTGGAATCGCAACAAGGTAGCACAGACTATCTATGCGGCAGCGAAGGCCATGGGCATGATCGTCGGGACGGCCGACTATCTGTTCCTTGCTGCCGATGGATCACTGGCTCTGGAGGCCAAGTCGAAGACGGGTAGTCAGCATGACGGCCAGAAGGACTTCGAGGCCTGGTGCAAGGAAAAGAGCGTGCCCTACGCAGTATTTCGCTCTGCAGACGAGGGCATAGAACTACTCATGAAGCATGGGATGATCGTATGAACAGACCGCCTGAGATGACAAAACGACTGCCCGGTATGGATCCCAGCAAGATCTATCGGGAATATCCCGACGGCGTCCGCTCGTTCCAGATCACCGGGATGCGATGCCAGGAATGCCATCACCCCTTCACCGCCGAGATGGAGGTCGATGTGCCAGTCGAGCGTTGGGTATCCTCCATGAAATCCATCACCTGTCCCGAGTGCGGCTCGGGCAAGCTCTACATGGGCATGGGGCTCTCACTCAGCGAGGATCGGGCCCGGAGGCGCGCGGGAGGAACCGTGGAGGAGCGTCTCGGGGACTGGCTCCACAACGGAGAGCGAGGTCTCTCCTCGGAATACGTGGCTCACCATATGAGCGATGTCGAAACGCGTCCATCGCATCCTCACGACTACGACGACCTCCGGCGCGTAATTCTGCTCATCGACAGGATTCCCGAATGGGCACCCCGCATGACGGAGTTGTCAGGCGTTCCAGGGTGGGAGAAGATAGCCACGCACTGGGACGAGATCGTCACAGCCGTCATCGCCGCCGATCCCGAGGCCAAGAACCCTGTCGGGGCGACGGACGTCCTCACCGGCATCTATCGATAAGGAGACAAGACATGAAGAACACCTTCGGGATGATAAAGCCCTGTGCGGTCGCACGAGGCGTCACCGCCCAGATGATCGCCGACATCGAGGCCGCCGGCTTCTCCGTCGATCGCCGCCAGGAACTCACGCTGACGCGCGAGCAGGCGGAATGGCTGTATCGTGAGCATGCCGATCGCAGCCATTTCGCGGATCTCGTAGATTTCACGATCTCCGGTCCGGTCGTTCTGATGCAGTTGAGCGGTCCCACCGATACCGTTCCTGCGGACTTCCGGGCGCTCATGGGTCCCACCAACATCGCAGAAGCCGGTCCCGACACCCTCCGCGGGAAATACGCCGAGGATTTCCGCCGCAACTCGATCCACGGTTCCGACGGAGACGAGAGCGCCTCTGAAGAGCTGGAATACTTCGCGAGCAGCTTCGATTCCTGATCTTGCCGTTGGGAAAAAGCGTCAAACCATCCTAGAACGGGAGCAATCATGATAGACCTCGCACGCGAGATACCAGCCGCTCCCGGGCTAGTCCTTACGGACGAGATGAAGGCGATACTCGATCACGAGCCCGTCAGCCCCCTCGTCGTGGAAGCCGGTGCGGGAACGGGCAAGACGACCCTTCTGACGCAATATGCACGCAAATGGAGGAAACGCGGCCTCTACATCTCCTACAACGCCGCGATCGCCAAGGAAGCGCAGACCAGATTCCCCGATAACATCGACGCCATGACAGCGCATGGTTACGCCTACCGCGCCCAGAACGTAGCGCGCTACAAGTCCCGTCTCGTCGGCAGGATCCGGAAGAACCATGTCCGTGAAGCCGACTTCTCGCTCGAGAACCCCTTCATGTCCGAAGACAGGATGATGAAGTGCATCGTCGCGGGCATCCACAATTTCACGAACAGCGCCGGTAGCACACTGACCGAGCAGCACTGCGAACTCGAATTCGCGCCCAAGTCGACACGCGAGCGAGTGATGCCGATCATCGCCAAGGCCGTCCTGGCGTTCGTGAAATACGAGGAGGGCAGTCTCCCCTTCACGCATGACTGCTATCTCAAGAACCTCGAGATGACCGGCGGCATGGGGTCCGAATACGACTACATCCTCGTCGACGAGGCCCAGGACCTCAATCCCATCCTTCTCAGTCTCGTCCAGAAGTCGGGTCGCCCTGTCATCATGGTGGGCGACCGAAAACAGTCCATCTATGCCTTCAGAGGCTCAATCGACGCGATGTCGGAGGTGGATGCACCCCGCCTTCCGCTTTCGCAGAGCTGGCGTTTCGGGGCTCCCGTGGATGCCGTTGCCAACCATATTCTGAGCTACACCATGGATCCGCCGGACTGGAAGCTGAAAGGAAAACCCGGCCATGTCACGGAGATCGAGGAATACACGGGCAGCGCGCCACGTGAATCCCTGATTCTCGCGCGCACGAACTCGAGGATCTTCGAAGGCCTCGTGTCCATCAAGGTCCCCTTCCACGTGATCGGAGGCTTCGAGACGATAGCCACCCAGCTCCTCTCCGCCTTGGCCCTGTCGAAAGGCGATCGCAGGGAAATCAGGGATCCCATGATCCAGAGCTACTATCACTGGGATGACATGGTCGCCGATTCCGAGGACGACGATGATCCCGAGGTCAGGCGGCTGGTCAAGATCGTCAAGGAATACGGTGATGCCCTGATCGGTATAATCCAGAGACTGCGGCAGCTGCACAGCCCGCACCGTGGCGGCGCGGCCATCGTTCTCTCGACGGCTCACAAGGCCAAGGGGCTGGAGGCCGAGCACGTCATCCTGCTCGACGACTTTCCCACGCCCGCCGAGCTGGAAGCACGGCGTGTCGAGCACAAGATCACCCAGGTCGAATACGACCAAGAATTCCATCTGCTCTATGTCGCCGTCACCAGGGCGATGACTACGTTGAAGCTATCCGGCCCGCTCTTCTCTGCGTTCGAGCGGCCCATACTGGAGAAGGCTGCATGAATATCAGGAACATCATCATCGCGGTCGTGGTCGCGCTGCTTCTCATCGGAGGTGCGATCTGGGCGTTCAGCGGAGACGGAGAGAACGGCGACAGGCCTGCGAGCGCCTTCACTCCGCCCCCCGTATCCGATGACCCACCGATGAGCAGTGACAACATCGACCAGATCATGCGGGAAATGGAAGAGCGCGGACAATGAACGAAGGCGAGACAGACATTGGCCGGGAATTCCAACAGGGCGAGAGGCTCCCATTGCCGGCTGCCGAGGTGGTCCTGCTGATCGATTCGCCCGGAGACCACGAGATCCTCCTCATCGCGCGTGGACAGGATCGGAGCGATCTCGTTCATGCCGGCCCGCAGGAGCCATACAGCATCGACCGATACGAGAACGGCCAGAAGGTCACGATCAGGACGAACCTCATGGACTCCGGCGTGAGATACACTCTGGGAGCCTACACCTCGAATTCCGTGATGCCGAACATCCTCGCGACGATCGACGACCCCCGTGGTCATCTGCCCCTGCCCAGCAGGGGCGAGGGCGCCGTTGCCATCGCTGAATTCTACAACAAGGGCGACTGGCGCCTGAAGGTCGACGGCGGATGGTACCGCGAAGGCCTCAAGGCAATGCTCAGCGCCTGAATCCGACAGGAGGAATATCATGAAAGACAGCAAGCAGAAGAGCCTCCTCGATCTCGGTGGCAGGGACAAGATCATCGTCGGCGTAGGATGGGACCACAAAAGGTCGGACGGGCCATCCCATGATCTCGACACATCGGTGCTGCTCCTCTCGAGCGACGGACAGTGCCACGAGATGCAGGACCTGTGCTGCTACAAGAAGGGCCATCGGACAGTCCACGGCGGCGCGCTCATCCATTACGGGGATGAGACGATCGGTGACAAGTCCGGCGATGACGAGAAGATCGACATCAACCTCTCGCGCATCCCCTCTCATATCGAGAAGATGCTGGTCGTCGTCTCCATCCATCACGCATCCGCTCGCAACCAGAACTTCGGTCAGGTCAACGGAGCCTATGTCAGGATCATGTCCGACGACGGACAGGAGCTCGCATCCTACGATCTGTCGGAAGACGCCTCGAGCTTCACCGCGATCGAATTCTGCGAGATCGCAAGAGAGCCCTCCGGCTGGTCGTTCCGTGCGCTCGAGCGCGGCAGCGGATCGGGCCTGGCAGGTGTCATCAGCAAATACGGTTTCCGACCGACATGACACCTCGGACCATCAATTCGATAGGCCTCGTAATCGCCTCCATGAGCCTCGCCATGCCTCTCATCATCGGCATGATAGAGATCAGCTCGAGACTATACGCACACGGAATCGTAGCAGTCATTGCCTGCTTCGCAATCTGGATGCTCGCCTCGGCCTATCTCGTGATCCACTTCCTCGGAAGGACGCAGGAAGAGATTCAGGACTGAAGAAGGGAAAATAGATGCACCAGCCGGCCTTCGCTTTCATCGCAGACGGGGCCGGACAGGATCTATCCGACCTCGAAGCAGCCGAGATAGATCCGACGGAATACGACGATGTCATCGTCGCCTTCAGCGGGGGGAAGGACAGCATCGCATGCGTCCTCAGCCTGATCGAGATCGGCATCCGCCCGGAGCTATGGCATCACGATGTCGACGGCGGCGGTGACAACTTCTTCGACTGGCCCTGCACCAAGGCCTACTGCAACGCCTTCGCCGGACATCTCGGGTTGCCCATCTACCATAGCTGGCGAGAAGGCGGCATCGAGGCGGAGATGGTCAAGGATCAGGACCGGACCAAGCCTGTCATCTACGAGACCCCAGGCGGGACCGGAACGAGTGGCGGCCTCAGAGGCAAGATCGCCACGCGTCGTCGGTGGCCGGCCGTATCCGCCGATCTTCGAGTGCGGTGGTGCTCCGCGGTAGCGAAGATAGACGTCTTCTCCGCCGCGCTGGCAGGACAGGACAGATTCAAGGGGCGGAGGATCCTCGTCGTCACAGGAGAGCGCCGGCAGGAATCGACGGCACGATCACGCTACGCCAAGAGCGAGCCGCACCGCTGTCATGCGCCCGGCCCCATCGCCAGACGGCACGTAACCCACTGGCGTCCCATCATCGACTGGAGCGAAGAGGACGTCTGGGGAATTATCCAAAGGCACGGCATCGTCCCTCACCCCTGCTATCGCCTGGGATTCTCCCGGGCCAGCTGCATGATCTGCATTTTCTCGTCCGCCAAGCAGGCGGCCGCAGTGCGTGACATGGACCCGGCCCGTTTCGATAAGGTCGTCGGATACGAGAAGGACTTCGACCATACGATTCGGAGTGACCGCAGTTGGGAGGATCTCGTTCGCGAGGTGCCGGTCGCGAACTACGACCCCGCACTGGTCCGCCTGGCACTGGATCACGAATACAACGGCCCCATACACACGGACAACTGGGAACTGCCAGCCGGAGCATACGGCGAGGCTTGTGGACCCAACTAGGAGCGGAAAAAAAGAAATGACTACAGCAAGAATGCTCCAGATGACGCAACTCGACATCCAGTCGGAGGACTGGAACGACCCGAAGACACTCGACGCCATCCTCTTCGGCAAGCGTCTTCTGAGGAGTGATTCGGGTATGAAGCCCGACGAGCACATCATCGTCGCTGACATATCCGACGACGATGTTCGCGATCTCGAGGACATCAGTGCGGCGATCGCCCTGCAACGTGCGATCATGTGTGTCATGACCTCGGAGGCAAAACGACCCACGATGAGCACGATCTGCGATATCGTCGGCCGTGTCGAGACGCGGAGCGACCTCCACGATGTCCTCCTGGCTGCGGAGATCTTCCGTTGCAGGGAGAATCCCGTCATCGCCAGGCCACCCGAGACTGTCCACCGCTACAAGGAAGGCACCATGACAGGTCTCATGCGCCGGGCTCTCGACGCCATGGATCCAGAGACATACGGCATGGAGGCGCTCGCCGTCGCCTGCTCCCTGTGCAGCGGAGTAGACCTCCTCGAGCACATCGATCCCACGATCACCCTCGAGATCCGTCCGGCGAACGGCGAGGCTTTCCAACCCGGACGGTATCAGCTCGCGATCCGGAACAACCTCGCCTGGCTCGCGAAGAACAGCGATGCCGACGAGGAAAGGACAGGCCGTTATCTCAAGGCCTACGGGACCAGCATCGAGAAACTCGGAGAGATCCTCTCCCAATGACCCTAGCTGGCTGCGTAGCGCTCATGATAATCGGGTGACGCAGTGCCCTCATCATCCTCGTCGTAATCGTACTCACCGTCATCGGACGGCGAATCGGAGGACGGCTCGCCGATATCCTTCCCATCCGAATCCTCGGTCGGACGATCCGACGCGTCCACCTCGATGCTCTCGACCTCTACGGACGCGAGCTTCTCGAGCTTCTGCTCCATGTCGGGGGAGTAGTCCGGGACGGGATTGCGCGGGAAGTCGACCTCGTAACCCTGGCCGCCTTCGTCGACCACGGCCATGTCGAAGTCCTTCAGGATCCTGCTGACATCGTCCAGCGTGGAATTCCACGGAACATCGAAAATGCTCGGCTTCTGGAAAAAATTGCGAATCCTCTCCCTGTCGTAGAACGGCGCTCCCACGACCTTGAACGGCGCGCCCCGCACAGGCCATATCCATCCGTTCCTCTCGAGGGAGAAACCTTCTTCCAGGGTGAAGAACACCGATCGCTGAAGAGACAGATCGATGATCCAGTTCGTCAGCGATCTCCTCCTGTGCGACTCGATCGCCAGGAGATACGCATCCCTCGGGTAGTTGCGGCAGGTGACATCGTTCCACCTGTTCACGATCCTCATCCAGGCCGCTCGCTCCTTGTCGACCTGAAGGACGTATCCATTGTCAGTCTTCGCCAGAAGGCTCTCGAGCGAGGGACGCAACGTGTCCTCGCAATTGAAGCACATCGTCATGAAGCCGTCGAGCTGCTGAACGCCCGGGCTGAAGATCCCCTTCACCGGTTCGCGGAAGCGCCATCTGGGGTGAACCTTCACCTTCTCTATTCCCCCGCAGACCATACATGTGGAGGCGTGACGTTCCAGGATCTCCTCCTCGATCGTCCGCCAGGCCGATTCACCGAAGACCTTCCCGAAGTCGAAGCCCGAGGCGAGCGGATAGACGAGCGGCATCAGAGGCACCGATATGGATCGCGCCGCGAACGGAAGATAACGGTCGATCTCCGGCCAGTTCGCATGGGAGAGAGGGCGGTTCTCCTCGAGCTTGAAGTAGACCCTGCTCCTCCTCTCGAAGGCGCCCTGGGCCACGGCTTCGACGCCGTATCTCTCATGAGCCGAGAACGGCGACCGCACCGTACCGGCGCCACGTTCCGCTTTCAGGCTGGGTGCGATTCCCGCCCTGATAGCCGAGCGCGGGAAGAACTGAGGCTTCGAATAGATGTTCTCATCCAGCATGAGAACCATCTGTCCCTTCATGGGGGCATTCTTGCTGATGCCCGTGAGGACCGACAGAATGACTTCCGCGGTCAGGGCGTTCGCTTCTATGTCCGGCAGGTGGGGCATACCGAGGAACGGCCGGAGTTCCTGGATCACCATCGCCTCCTCCTCATGCCGCGAACGGGCCTCGTTGAACGCAGCCTTGCGCTCCGATCGGAACGTCGCGAAGTCATCGGAAGAGACAGTCTGCGAGATGATCTCCATCCTGCGGGCACGCGCCTCGTCGAGTGATCCGGAAAGGCGACGCTTGGCCTTGGCCGGCGCCTCCGCAAGCTCCTCCTCCAGCTCGACGATTCTCAGATTCACCCGCCCGAACTCTGCTACGCGGGCATTTAGGTATTCATTGATGATGTCCGCATCGGTCGGCGGAAGCGGCTCCGGCTTCATCATGAAGCCGGACACCAGCTGCCTTATGCGACCGCGCAACGCGTTGGAGGAAAGACGAACGGGATCCGCGGCCGGGCCCTCGACCTCCACTTCGGGTTTGTTTAGATCAATGTCCATCGCAGCATCTTATAGGATGAAGAGGGCAGTAGGGAAAATGGCATGACGTGTGAAAAATTGTGGTTGATCACCGAAGACGGTCGTCCCCTCGCACTGACCAGGGGCGCTGACGGCATATATCGTGAACCGGTCACCGTGAAGCAGGTCTTCGTCCAGCGCAGACACGCCATCGATCTCACGACGCAGACGCGCATCGAACCCGTGGCGCCGTATCACTTCAAGGGGCGCCCTCTGCTCATCCTGCTCCTCGGGATCGCCATCGGCATCGTTGCCGGCGGTCTGATGAACATCGAGCCGATAGTATCCGCCATCGTCGTCACCACCTTCGCGATAAGCACGCTTCTCTTCCAGAGCGGGGTCGCTTCGGAATACAAGATGCTCCGAGCCATCGGACCCGAAGGGCCTAGGTGCATCGTCGTTTCGGAGGAGGACGTGGCCGACCTGTCACGGGAGCACAACGGGCGCTTCGTTACCGGCGAGGGGCCCTCCCCCTATGCGCTTACGGAGGCCGAGAAGGACCAGGTCGAGATCCAGCGATACGCTTTCGTGACGACTCTCTCGGCGCTCACGCTCTTCGCTCTCTTCGCTCCCCTGCAGCGAGTAATCGACGGAGATTCCGACATACTTTCCACCATCTTCACCCCGATGGTCGCGCTAGTCGCTCTGGCGACCGCGTACACGGGCGCGGTGAAGACCGGGATGAGAATGATGAAGGTCCGGAAGGAGAGATCTGAGAATCGTTAATTGTGGAAAAGGTTCCACCATCCTGAAAATTCTTCTTGCCAAGGTTTCCAATCTGCAACTATGAGGATCCCCGACGATAAAAACCATGCGGGGGTTCGCACCAAATGACACAGCTCAAGGCACTCGACGGACTGGCAAGTGAAGCGCTCGCACTGAGGGCGAGCGATCTCCGGCCGGCCCGGCGACAGAGGGAGGAGGACCTCCTGGTCTATCGCATTTTCGAGGTCCTCAAGCCTACGGTGCGGAAGATGCTGCGCAACAAGGGCATGCTGGACATCATGGACGAAGGCGAGCAGCACGGCTTCATCGCCATCCACACCGCTCTCAACGACTGGGATCACAGCCTCTCGAGCTTCTCGACCCACGTTCACTGGAAACTACGCGCTGAGATGCGCAGCCTCGAGCTCCACCACTTCCCCGAACGTCGCAAGGTCTGCGAGAACATCGACGTCAGGATGATCCACCTGAACAAGCCCTGCCAGGACAATTCCGAGGGCGAAATGGACGAGATCGGCAATGTGATGAATCTCGATCCCGAGGGCTATCTGCAGATCGAGGACAACGTCGACTCTGCGATGTTCCGGCGGAACATCGACTCCGCTCTCTCACGAATCGCCATCCCGCGCATCAACACCTATGTCACGGGTGGCTTCTTGGATTCCGCTCCCGTCTTCCAGATCATGCGGGACATCCACATATTCATCCAACGGAATCTGGGCGAAGAGAGCGCCGACTCGGTCGCAAACACCCACGGAGTCACCCGGGAGCGCATCCGCCAGATCACGAACAAGATCGACATCGCCTTCAAGAAGAACATCAGGGACATGCTCCAGAGCCCGCGGAAGCGGACCGACGACGAGGAGATATCCTGGGAGCTGGCCATCTCGATCTACAACGACCAGGCCGGTCACGACATACGCCTCCTCGACGGCGTTCCCTTCATGGACGAGGACCGCGGTGCGACCACGACCGACCGCACGCCCATCCGTCTCCCCGAGGACATCGAATACGAAATCAGGAACAGGACGGAAAACGAAGACATGAAGGTCGGTCTCGCAGCCGCCGCAGCGGTCGCTCTGACGAGTTCGGGCGCCCAGGCCCAGCAGGAAGCACCCCGGTCTCGCGCCATTCCCCCGGTGCAGGTCTCTCCCACCGTCATCGAGGTGGTCGAAGAGCCCAAGCGGATTATCGAACAGAGGACCGAAGAGGTCGACGATCTCCAGCCCGAAGGACGACGGGAATGGGCCATCCGTCTCAGCGAGTACCCTACGCGCTACGCATTGCGGACCGCAGCCGATGGGCTCATCCGGCGCAATCCGGAGCTCGGACGATACAAGCCTTCCGTCATCCGCAGTCGAGACGGACAGAGCCTGGTTCTCGCATTCGGGGTTCTGGAGCTTCCGGAGGCAACACGTCTCTGCACGATGCTCGAGCGGCGCGGTGAGGAGTGCAACCGGATCCGTATCGGAGAGAGGTGATACTCTCAGGGAAAGGAAAAGGCCGTCATGATACTTGCATCGGTGACGGCGCTGCTCCTCGGCATCGCCCTCGGATACCTGATAGGGCTGAGACATCAGTCCAAGGATGAGGTCCTCCCCGACTCGCAGCGACAATGCGACGAGGACATCCTCCACACGGTCCGCTGGGAGCCGAAGAAGGCGCCCTACGACATGAATTTCATCAGAAACGCGAGAATGACCGACCCCAAGGAGGAGACGATCCACAACGTCCCCCTTGCACGCATCCTCTCGCCTGTCGGAGTCACCGGAGAAAGGATCCACCGACATGCCGAGCGCGCGATCATCGGAGCGGTCAAGGTCGATGGGCGCGGGAATGTCACTCTGGCCGTCCTGCCGGACACCGCCCGCTCCAAGAGACTGGCGCCCATCCTGCGCAAGGCCGGGATCAGGGTCATGATAGGGCCCGACGTCCCGCGCTGACAAGAACACCATCACGACATCAGAGGGCGGGGAGGCATGGCTTCCCCGCCCTCTCTCGTTTCCATAAACCAGCCAACCATCACCAAGGAGAAGAACATGAGCACGACCGAACGCAAATTCAGCGACCTCATCGAATGGGACGGCAATCCACGTCCGCCCGCCAGCTTCGAGAAGCGGTCGGAAATGCGTGCCAGCCTCGCGCACACCGGACAGATCATGCCCCTCATCGCCCGGGAGGTCGGTGACAAGACCGAGGTCGTCGCGGGTCGCAACCGGCTTCGCTCCATCGGAGAGCTCATCTCCGATGGGAAATGGGACAAGGACAAGCCGATCCTCGTCCACGTCCGTGTGATGGACGATGCCGAGGCGCTCGAAGTCGCCACCAGCGAGAACATCAACATCCCCATGCACCCCATGCACCAGTACGAGGCGTTCAGCCGCATGGTGGAGATGGGCAAGGACCCCGTCGAGATCGCCAATACCTACGGTGTCAGTGAGCGTATCGTCGAGCGGCGTCTCTCCTACGCCAAGCTGGATGAGCGAGCACGCGAACTGGTCAAGAACAACGATCGTGATCTCGACTGGGCAAGCGCCATGACCATCGCCTCGCCGAAGGAGCAGGATTCCATCATCGAGGAGATCATGGCCGATCCGCGTCGCTATCGCACCGCACACGAAATCCGTTCGCGTCTGCAGGATGATCTCGTGCCGCTGAGCTACGCACTGTTCGACAAGGGCGCTGCGGCGGCCGACGCCGTGCGTCGAGACCTCTTCGACGAGAACGACGAATCCTACATGCATCGCAAGGACTTCATGCCTCTTCAGGACAAGGCTCTCGCGGACGCCGTGGAGAAGGCCAAGGTCGAGGGCTGGTCGGACGTTCAGGTCATGTCCGACAAGGAGTTCGACATCTACAAATACGTCGACGGCGTGACCGACAAGGAAAAGGCGGTAGTGATCTTCGTCCGTCATGCGAGCGGGGAGATCGTCACCTATGAAGGCATGGCCCTGCGTTACGAAGAGCGCATCAACGAGATCGCTGCGGATGATGCGGAAGCCGCCGAGGGCATCTTCGGAGACTCACCGGACATCGACGATGACCTTCAGGCCCGGGTCATCGAGGAGTCGGACGAGGACCTCTATGTCGAGGGAAGCAAGACCACCAAGCATCTCGACAAGGAACGCGCTGCCATCGTCCAGAAGATGCTCCTCGAGGATCCCAAGGCGGCACTCGCGGTCACCATCGCCGGCCTCGTCGGAAGCTCGGCCGCACGTCCGTTGGAAGGCAAGACGTTCGGTGACCTCACGGATCTCGACAACGACAGCATCGCGCGTCGTGCCATCGAGGACAAGGCCAAGCTCTCCTACGACATCATGAGCAACGCCGGCATCGATCCTCTCGGAAGCTATCCGGATCTCCTCTCCGGTCTCTATTCGCTCTCCGAGGGTGATCTCATGATCATCTACCAGAGCGAACTGGCACGACGGATCACCACCGACATCAAGCGCGGCGCGGATCTCTACGAGACGCTTCTCGAGGTCACCGGGACCACCGTCGCGGATCACTGGACCATGGACAGGACCTTCCTCTCCACGCTCTCGGTCAAGTCCATTCGCGGCCTGGCAGGGGATGTCCTGCCGCCCCGCCTCGCCGGCAAGCTCGGCAAGGGCAAGAGCGATGCCATCGAGACCATGGCGGAAATCGCCGTCGACGCACGCGAGGAGGGAGGACGCCTCGGCGGTGATGAACGTCGGGCCTTCACCTCTTGGGCTCCCAAGGGGCTCGGCGGTGAGCAGTACGAGACCATCGCCGGCGCCCTGAGCGAGAGCGGCGACTTCCTCTGCGAAGGGGACGGAGACGAGGATGGCGCCGCCATCTTCTCCGATGACGACGAGGTCTCCAAGGCCGCCTGACAACGGCCGGACCACAACGGTAGTGGACCCGCATCGCCGTGCGGGTCCACTGCTGGAAGGTTTCGACCAGTGATTAGGCAAGTTCGTTTCAGAACGGAAAAAAGAAGGAAGAGACATGAATCTCGACGACCAGATCGCTCTCATCAAGAGCCAGAAGCCCATCGACGACATCGCCATCGAGGACCGCCGCACGGTCTTCGAGCGTGCCGTGTTCCTCTTCCGGAAATACATCGGCCCCCTCAACGAGGCGGCGTCGCTCGAGAAGAACCTCAAGCGCATCATGATGCTGTGCAGGCTTCCCGATGACGAACTGTCCCTGGCGATGATGCTGGCCGCTCGCGCGGCAGCCCAGATCGACAGTTCGGCGCGCCCCGGCGATCACGATGATCTCCTGCGGGCCTGCGGACTGGACATCACCAAGAGCTCGACCTCGGCTCTCGATGACAAGGCCCCCAAGTGCGTCCTGGTCAACGCCGGCCAGGCGACCGGAGAGAGCTTCGACATCACCTTCCGCGGTCAGACCATCAGCGTTATCGGCGGTGCCATGACGGGAGAACACGAGACCGACGACTTCGCGGATGCCTGCCGGACCGTCGATCGCCTGAACACGCGGGGCGGCGGACATCGCTATATCGAGCTGGACTATCGTGCCGCGCAGAACGGTGACGAAATCGAGATCTTCGACACCGTCCATGATCCGTGGCGTCCCACCACCGTCTTCAGCGAACGCCTGAAAAAGCACCCGACCCAGATCATCGAACCTTCGACACTCGCCGCCACTCCCTATCCAGATCCGGCCTACAAGCCGATGCTTCCGGTCGAGGCGATCGAACGCGGGTTCATTTCCGATGCGCAGTTCGAATGCGTCACCTACTGCCTTCAGGCCATCACCGCCTTCCTTCCGGGTTCCCCGATGGGGCCCCGCGGTCCGCGCATGAAGGGCGGCTTCATCATCGGCGACGGGACCGGCGTCGGCAAGACCAACGAATTCTGTGCCGCGATCATGGACCAGACCCTGCGTGGAAAGCCCCGGCACATCGTCGTCGTCGAAAGGGCGAAGCACGTCAAGCATGTCGGTGAAGGATGGCAGATGATCGGCGGCGACCCTCGCAACGTTCTGTTCCAGGGAGAACGGCACGCAAGCGAACCGCTTCCCAGTCGGAACGGCATCATGGTCACGACCTACGCTCTCCTCCGGGATCCGCGTCGCTATCGTGCGCTGCTCGAATGGGCGAACGAGAACGACACCATGGACGGCGTCCTCGTCTTCGATGAAGCCCACAACATGCGCAACGCCGTCGAGGACGAGCACAAGGAAGGAGCAGGCAGGCGCAACCAGAGCCAGCAGGGCATGGCCGGCGTCGATCTCCAGCTCGATCTCCCGAAGGCCGGTGTGATCTACACCTCCGCCACCATGGCGACCGACGTCTACAACCTGGGCTACGCAGTGCGGCTCGGTCTGTGGGGCGAAGGAGCCCCGTTCGAGAGCACCGCGCACTTCATCAGCGAGATGCACAATCTCGACGAGGCCGCACTCGAGCAGATCTGCATCGATCTCAAGTCGGCGGGTCGCTACTGCTCGCGGAACCTCTCCTTCGAAGGCGTGGAATACGAAGAACTCGAACATCGCCTGACGCCCCGTCAGCGTGAACGCTTCGACCAGACTGTCAAGACCTATCGCCTGTATTCCAACATGGTCGTCGCCGCCATGAAGGCCTGCACGGGCGGCAAGATCAAGCACAACAGCAATTTCAACGACTTCATCCGTGCGCAGCGTAACACGGTCGAGACGCTGTTGACGAACTTCAACGTCGAGACGCTCATCCGCGATATCCACGAAGAGCTGGCCCAGGGCAACGCTCCCGTCGTCCAGATCTCCATGACCGGCGAGGCCCGCATGATGCGGATCATCGGCGACAAGAAGGAGATGTCGATCGAGGAGTATCGTGACGATGCACTCAGGAACTACATCGCCAACCACTTCCCGATCCATCGCCGGGTCAAATCCGGGAAGGACTGGATCATCGACACGGACGGCAACGGCGACCCCTTCGAGGTGCCCGAGGCCATCGCGCTGCGTGACGAGGCATACCGCCTGGCAGCCGACGTCGCTCTCAGCATGAACGCCATCGATCGCATCTACCTGGAATTCGGCGCCGACAACGTGGCGGAGATGACCGGACGATCGGCCCGGGTCCTGCCCCGCATGGACAAGGGCAAACACGTCGGCTGGTATGTCGAGGAACGCAGCGGGAAGGCAGCGAGCGATGACGTGGTCGCATTCCAGGAAGGACGCAAGAGCATCCTCCTCTTCTCGCTCGGAGCCGGGGGCACCGGCCTCTCCTATCATTCTTCGCCGGAGGTCCGTAACAAGGCCCGGCGTGTGCACTACATCCTCGAACTCGGGCGCCGAGCCGAAAGCGCTGTGCAGGGCATCGGTCGCACCCACCGCGCCGGACAGATCGAGCCCCCGATCGTCAAGATGCTGGTGAGCGACATTCCCGCGCACACCATCTACGCCAGCAAGACGCTCGCCAAGATCCAGAAGATGGGCGCACTGAGCCGTGGCCATCAGCATGCGACGAGCAACGCCATCTTCGAACAGCGTATCCCGCTCCACACCATCTATGCCGAACGCGGATGGAAGAGCCTGCTCGCGGCCGTGCAGCGGGAGGAGATCGACGGGATCAAGGAGACGGATCTACAGCGTGATCTGGGACTTGAGCCCAAGGACATGGGCAAGTTCGACATGGTCCTCAGCCGGCTCGCCATCCTCACCGACGGCGAACAGCGACAGCTCGTCGACGAACTGCGTCACCGCACGGAAGAGGCCATCGCTTCGGCCATGCGGAACGGCAGCTACAACCAGGGCATGGAGACGATCCGGGCCGAGTCGATCGAGATCATCGACGAGAACCGCATCGAGAACGGCAATGGCTCGAGGACGAACTACTATCGTCTCCTGCGTCACGACAAGATCACGAAGACCGAATTCTCGCGGGCGATGATGCTGATGGCCGCATCGCGCAAGAAGAAGAACATCAAGGCGGTCTTCATGCGTCACAAGGTCAACGGCAGGATCGTCCTCGGCGTCGCACGCGAAGGCGGCGTGATCGTGGACGTGACCAGCCCCGGCGGGACCATCACCCGCAGGGTCGAGGCCATCCGGTCCGAGCCCTGGAAGCTCGTCGGCGACATCGAGGAGGCCCGTCGCTACTGGGAGCTCGAATACGAGAACATGGACATCGAGGAGACCTCCGAACTGCACATGCTCTCCGGATCGCTGCTCTACAACTGGGACAAGCTCCCCAAGAGCGGCATCGGTCTGACCCGCTGCAAAGCGAAGACCGGCGAGGTCATCGTCGGTCGTCTCATCGGAAAGTACGACATCAAGAAGACGCTCCAAGAACTGGGAATGCGCTCGAACTACAGCGCGCCGCAGATCGCATCGATGCTCAAGCGCATCGAGAACGGGGCAGAACTCAAGATGGACAACGGCTGGATGATCGACCTGCCCGCAGGCGACACCAACTACCGTCTCAACGTCCCCGACGCGGAACAGACCGGCAGCGTTCGCCGCATGCTGAACGAGATGGGCGTCTCGGAGGTCAGCACCCCGCTGGGTGCCGAGTTCTCCATCGAACGGTCGAATGCGATCGACATCATCCAGCGCCTGGCCATCGGGAGCGATCTGGAGCTCACCGGCACCCTCAATGCCGGGAACTCCAATCCCACGACCGCTGCGATGGCGGCCATGGTCCAGCCCTTCTAGCAAAGAGACTTGAAGCATCGCCGTCTTGATGGGACAATTCATCCTGAAAGACGGCGATGCACATGCTCGCACGAGGAAGGCCACAGGAACATGACCACAGCAGCGACACGGCTCCAGGACAGAATAATCGACGATGCCGAGACCAGCCTCGGGGCGGGACGGGACGTCACCCTCGACGCTCCGACCGGAACCGGCAAGAGCCGCATGTTCAGCAAGATGGCGGAGAACGCCGTCCGAAAGAAAGAGCGGACGATAATCCTCAACAACCGCAAGAACCTCGCGCGTCAGGCGTCCAAGAACCTCAAGCGCTGGGCGGACGGCGAACTGGATATCTCCATCGGCGTCGAGGGCAACTTCGATCAGAGCGGGGACATCGTCTCAACGACTGTCCAGACCGCCAACCTGCACATCGAGGAGATGGCGAGGTACGACCGTGTCGTCGTCGACGAAGGGCATCATGCACTCGAGGACAACAGCGACTACACGAAACTCCTCGACGAACTCCGACGGCAGAACCCGCAGATCAGGATGGTCGCTGCGTCCGCGACCTTCCCGGACGGGATGGATGGCATGTATGAAGCCTTCAGGAAGGCCGACAGGCACGTGATCACCTTCGAGGAGGCCATCGAGGCTAAGCTCATCGACCTGCCGGTGACTGCCACACCTCCCGAACGCCTGAAGAACGGAAAGACCATCAAGGAAATGGTCGCCGAGAGCCAGCGCAAGGGACACGGATCGGATGCCGAGGGCATCGGAGGCGCCATCAAGAAGAACCTTCCGGACAACTGGGCCGAGACGCAGGCCTGGCACTATGCCAAGAACCTCTCGGACAGGCAGAGTCTCTCCTTCTTCGACACCGTCAAGGAGGCGGAGGCCTTCGCCAAGGAGGTCGGAGAGCAGGGACTCGAAGTCCGGACAATCCACTCCGGGAAGAAGTCCGCCGAGAACGACAGGGCGCTCGAGGACTTCGAGGCAGGACGAATCCAAGGCCTCGTGTCGGTCGACATGATCTCGGAAGGCTACGACATCGATGCCCGCGGCCTCTTCAATGGCAAGATCACCACGAGTCTGAAGGAATACAAGCAGATCGTCGGACGCGGCGCCCGCTCCTTCGGCGAGGACAAGGACGAGAAGACGCTGCTCATCGATATGGGCGCCTCCACGCACATGCATGGAGAGATCGGCGCTCAGGCGAGCATCAACAACATCGCCAAGAACATCGAGAGCACCAGTCGCCAGACGATGGACCTGTCGCCCGAATCCGAGGAAGCTCGCGCCATCTGGCGTCCAGTCGAGGGAGGCAAGGCGTATGCCGCTACGATCGAGAACACGGTGATCTACGCAGCGCCCAGCGACAAGGGCTATATCGTCATGCAGAGCCTGAAGGATCGGAAGGGCTCGCGCATCCAGCTCCTCGAGATCGAAGGAGAGCGCAAGGGGCGACCGAGTCGAGAGGCCTTCCGTGCCTGGAGCGAGGATGCCATCAGGAGGAGCGAGCGCTCCCTTGCACGCATCATGAGCAGTGAGGGCGGCGTCGACGGATTGATCGCCGAGGACTGGAAACGCAACGGAAGCTCGGTCAACCGCAACATCGAGATGATGCGCATGCCACCCGTCGCCGCGATGCAGTCGACGGGGATCGGACGATGAACAGGATAGGTTTCTCCACACGTCTCGGAGGAGACGGAAAGCTGCATCCGTATCTGGCAGCGGTCGAGATCGACGGTCGCCTGAGAACCAGTCTCATAGCCCTCCCCGCTGGCGGCAGCTACGTCATACCGCCGGTCCATCCGCTCTACGGCAACCTCCTGTCCGGTCCTTCACTGGATGAGGTCACCAATGCGATACACGCGCATCTCCAGGGCAGACGGGTCTACAGTCACGCGGACAACAGAGGCATGGACATACTCGACGGCATCGACATCGAGTATGTCGACACAGAACTTCCGGACAGTGGCGAACAAGCCCATTCCCAGATAAACGCTCTGCGCGAGCATCAACACAAGAGGCAGGCAGCATGAAGGCAATCAAGATCGCGTCCAACGGCGAAGTCACGGAACATGAAGGTCCGGAGGACTTCTGGATGGACGACGAGATCGTGTGGGCGGAGACCGAACCTCCGGCCTTCCCCGGCAATACGATCTACTACGACGACGAATCCTTCGCCAATCCCGGTGAGGTCCGCGCCGTCGTCGGCGGTGTGGAGATCCCTCTTCCGGCCTGGCTCATGGGCATTTCCGGCGAGGACACCTGCGATCCCACCGTGGGCGTGGAAGAGGTCAGAAGGGCCATCACACTGCCTGGCTGAGCCAGGACAGAGCCAAGAAGAAGACCATAGACGAGGCGGCGCCTGGAGACGGGCTGCCGCCTCGAATGCATTTTAGGAAAGGAAAAAGACATGTCCTACAGCGAAAGCGATCTCTCCGCCGCGGTGTCCGACCTGTGCAACGACCTCATGACCGAAGGCAGCATCTCGCCTACCGACATCGACGGAATGGCCAGGGTCACCGACGACGCCGAGAAGATGATCGTCGACCAACTCATCCGTGAAGGCGTGTCCATGGCGGATGCCGCCACACTCGTTTCCCAGTCCGCGACGAAGACCGCCAAGTCCACCTCGATCTCACGGCAGCTCGTCGATGCGGCCATGCAGAACCGGTTTCTTCCCGTGGAAGCCTCCAACGATGCAGGCGAGGCGCCTGCCGATACGACACAGGAAGAGCCCGCGGAACCGGATGCTCCGGTGAACGATGCGAACGAGCAGACCGCTCCGGTCGCGGCGGACATGGTGAAGACCGGCGACGCATCGGAAGGACCGGATGCACCCCAGGCCGTGCTAACCCCCACACGTAGTGCGCCTACCGGGAACGCGGAACGTGCCCAGCGTCTGCATGCGAAGATCGGATTCAGCATCGAGATGAAGAAGGTGAGCGAGGTCTTCACCGCCATCGAGAAAGACAACAAGCTCTTCGACTTCGAGATTCCCGTCGCCATCTGGGACAGGCCGCACCCCGGCATCCCCGTGATCGACAAGGCCTACAACATGGAGGAGGAGAGCCTCGCCACGGTCCTCTACGCGATCGCCCGCAAGAAGAGCACGGCGATCGTCGGCCCGCACGGCGCAGGCAAGACCAAGCTCATCGAGCAGATCGGGGCACGGCTCGGCTTTCCCGTCACCGTCATTCCGATGGATGGCCAGATCACCAGGAGCGAACTGTTCGGGCAGGAGAAGATCCGCTCGACCCCGACGGGGCCGGAGAGCTACTTCCAGTACGGAATCCTTCCCATGGCGCTCGAGGAGCCTGGATTCATCATGTTCGACGAGATCGACCGTGCCGATCCCAGCATCCAGTACGCCTGTCACAGTGTCTACGAGCAGACCTATCTCGCTCTCATGGAGCACGACGGTCGGCGCATCAATCTCCACAAGTACAACCGCGTCTTCGCCACAGCCAACACCAAGGGCCGGGGCAGCGAGGACGGGATGTATAGCGGTGACAACGAGATGAGCGAAGCGACCCGTGACCGCTTCTCCCTCTGGATCGAGATGGACTACCAGGATCCCGAGGACGACATCATCGTGCTCAAGGCCAAGATCGACGGCATCGACGACCGGACGGCCAAGGTCATCGCGAAGCTCGCGCACCATATCCGGAACGGGTTCAAGCAGTCCTCGCTCTCACAGACCTGCTCCATGCGCCAGCAGCTCGAGACCGCCGACATGGCCGTCCACCTGATCAAGATCATGAAGGCCAGCAAGGTCGAAGAGAAGATGGATTGCCTGCGGAGGGCCATCGACAAGGTCATCCTTGGTCGTGCCAACGAGCAGGACCAGAATTCCATCGAAGGATACATGACCTCGATCGAGCCCAAGCTCACCCCGACTTCCTCCGCTCCTGCGGCTGCGGCAGGGACGCCCTGATCCCGACAGACGGGACGGAATGACAGGGAACATGGATGAAGGAAAACCCAGATGACTGAAGCGACAACGGCCACGGACAGCCGCAAGAAGCTCTTCAAGCGTGCAGAGACCTTCGGCAGCCGGCCGCAGGACATGACCGAGGCACAGAGGGCGAAGGCCATCACGGGCTACGATCTGCGGATGCGCATCGAGGCCCTCATCGCCGGGATCACGGGAAAGAAGATCAAGACAACCTTCTACGGGACCGGGGCCGCGACGGCCGAAGGTATGATGATCCTTCCGACCATACCCCAGGCGCTTCTCTTCACCCGGGAGGAGGCCCAGATCCTTCTCGGATACACCGCCCACGAGATCAGTCACCAGCTCGAGACCGATTTCGACATCATGTCCCGGATATTCTCCGACATCACGAAGCCGACCAAGCGGGAGCGCCAGCTGAAGGAATGGTGGAACGCCATCGAGGACTATCGCATCGAGAAGATCACCCGTCGCGAATTTCCCGGATTTCCCATCTACATCGGCGCCACCCGCCATTATACCGCAGAGCGTTTCGTGCTCGCGGTCGAGAGCGGCAACGTCATGCCGGGCGTGACCGGTAATCCATACCGTATCGGAGCGGTCGGCCTCACCTGGGTCGGCGCCATCCTCAACGGCTACCCAACCCAGGCCAACGACAAGGCGCTGACACTTCTCGACGATGATCTCGAAGCATGGCTCCGTGGTACTTCCGACCGTCTTTCCAGAGTGGAGAGCAAGCAGGATGCTCTGGATCTGGCGGAGGCTCTGCTCGATGAACTCGAACAGAACCAGAGTGACGAGCAGGACGACGACCAGGACGGCGGAGACGGCAAGTCCGACAACAGCCAGCAGAAGCAGCAGGGCGATCCATCCTCCTCCCAGGATCAGAACGACGGTCAGGAGACGGAAGACGATGGAGAGAAGTCCCCATCGTCCGGCAGCAAGGACGATGCTTCCGGAGAAGCGGCCGATGACGCAGAGCCTTCCCAGAAGGAAGACGCCGGTGAAGAGAATGATCGCGATTCTACCGGAAACCAACACGGAGAGACCTCCGAGGAGACATCGGACGAAGACGAATCTTCGGAAGGCAACGGCGGCGTCGAGAGCGACGAGGATCATACCGGCAGCGACGGCGACGGCGACGGTGACACCGATACCGATGCCGAAGCTGATGAAGGCGATGCCGGTAAGGACTCCCAGTCATCCGATGGAGACGCGAACGGCGACACGGACGTGGACCAGGCCGAAGGAGGCGAGTCCGGCGAAGAAGCTGACGATACCTCCGGCACGGATAGCGGATCAAGCGGATCCGAAGGTGATGCCGGCCCCTCCGATGGCAAGTCCGAAGGGGGCGGCGGGTCGGATCAGTCGGACGATTCAGGATCGCCATCCGGGCAGAGTGCCGAGGATCAGACGGCAGAAACAGGTGAGATCGGGAGTCCCGACGAAGATTCCGACGGAGAAGAGGACAAGGGCCAGAGCAGTCTCCGGGGCGGAAACGAGGCCCCCGCTCCTCGGACCAGCTCCGAACAGGCGGAGGCCGAAGCCGAGGAATCCGATCTCACCCTCGAGGACATCCTCGAGCAGCTCGCGGCGATCGCCATCGAGAACGACAATGCCCAGGTCGACATCGAGGGCGACATCGGAGGGACCGCCCGCGAACAGGTCCAGCGTTCGCAGCAGCGGTATGCGGAACTCAAGCGGACGATCGGAAGTCCGGGAGCCAGGACCGCAGGTGTCGTCCGACGGCTTCTCGCCGCTCGGAACCGCACCCGGACCCGACGTAATCTCGAGCAGGGAAAACTCGATCTCAAGCGTCTGGTCCCCATCGTGAACAGCTCCCCCAACATCTATCACGACAAGTCCACCAGGCGAGACGTTAACACCGCGGTCAGCATACTGGTCGACAACTCGATATCGATGTCGGGTCATCCCATCGAGGTCTGCCAGAAGGCAGCTATCGTCCTCGATTCAGCGATCACCGGCACCGGCACGGATCTCGAGATCACCGGCTTCACCGGGAGCGACTGCAATCCGACGATCTACCAGTATCGACGCTTCGGACAGCGCAGCCAGGCAGCAGCAGCCTCGCTGGGAAGCATGGACCAGGTTTCCATGGGCGGTACCCCGGTGTCCATTCCGATCCTCGAGGCCCACCGTCATCTGATGGCCCACAAGGCGCCACGGAAGATCATGATCATCATCAGCGACGGAGCCGCCAGCGACGCCGGCAGAGCCAAGGAGGCTCATGACGTAGCAGTCGCGACTGGATGCATCGTCTTCGGCATCGGCATCGGCAGCCTCGGAGCGGCCATCGGTGCCTGGTGCGCGAATCATCAGGTCATCGACGAGATCGACGAGCTCCCGAATGCTCTCGCCATCATCGTCCAGCAGGCCATGAATCCACGAATGAGGAAAGCCGCATGAACATCATACACGATAGCACGATCAAGACAGCCAAGGGCTGGCAGACGATCATCAGGGTGGAGGGCGATGATCACGAGATCGGCCTGGTCATCCGCCATGACGCTCCGACCTCCAAGGTCCTCGCTCATGACATGGAAGTCATCGAATCCGCCATCGCTCGGGAGACCATCATCGACCGCCGTGAGGTGATGGACACGGAGACAGCCTCCAAGATCGAGGAGTCTCTCATCGAATGGATCAGCAACGAACTCGGTGAGCAGCATCGTCACATACGATGGCGCGACGAACAGATGTTCGGCTTCGATACGAGGACGCAGGCCGAGGAGTTCGCGCAGGCCAGCCTGCAGGGCGAGGTTCCTCGTGCTCCGCGCAAGAAGAGGATCATGCTCGGATGAGGATCGATCGGGTCGAGATCGACCTCTCACAGGCCCTCGTCAATCAGGCGGGAGACCTCTGTCACATAAGGATCATCGTCTCGGGAGCAGAAGGGGAAAAGAGCGTCCTCCTGCAAGCCGACGCGGCGGGCGTGCGCAAGCAGTCTCCCGCCTTCGACGGCATACCGCTCCAGGAACCATACGAGATAACAGTGGATTGGCGCTTCGTCGAAAAGGCATGCGAAGTGGCGGGGTTCGATCTCCAAGGGGAGATGCTGTCGGAGTCGGGCTCCAGCCCTCGCCATCGCGTGTTCCTGCCCATGAGACCGAGAAGGACATACATGGGATGAGGGAAAAACCCCTTTGGGGTCACGCCTCCCTTCATCCTATAACCTCACCATGAGCAAGAACAGCAGCTACAAGCCCAACGAGAACACCGGTGTGCTCTTCTACGACGCACCGGGCGCCCCGACCATGAGCGGGAACATCCAGTCCGGCGGAAAGCTCGACATCACGGGTGAGCCCGCGACGGACAAGAACCAGAAGGAATACACCCGCATCAGCGGAGAGGGCGTCAATGGCGCCCTGTATCCCAACGAATACAAGACCGAGGACAGGCATCCCGCCTATACGGGGCCGATCACGGTCAAGGGCAAGGAACTCCGTGTCGCCGCATGGGTGAGACAGGTCAAGACCGGTGAGAACGCCGGGACCGATTTCCTCTCGCTGTCGATCAGCGAGAAGCGCAACAACCAGAAATAGGCCAAGGCCACCATGCTGTTCGTCGCGATCGACGAACTGGTCCGCGATGCCGATTCGCTCGGTGTCGAAATGGATGTCGTCGTCGACGAGGACGACGACATGACCAGTATATGGCTCGCTTCCATCGAACGCACCGGCGGCCGCGCGGGTGCAGGCGGAGTGGTGCTCGAGCGCCTCATGGAGATATGTTCCGAGCACGACGTCATCATCGAGGGCGCGATAGAGCCACCGAACAGACGGCTCGAAGAATACTATACGCTGCATGGCTTCGACATCGAACGCCACGGACACAGGACCATCATAACCAGAACACCATAGGAGATCGAAATGGACGATCAGGAGTATTCCCTCCTTCGCAGGAGGGGGCTCGTCATCGATCTCTTCGCGGGCGGGGGCGGTGCATCCATCGGGATGGAAAAGGCGCTCGGGCGGCCTATCGACATAGCCCTCAACCACGATCCCTATGCTCTCGCCCTGCACGGGGTCAACCATCCGCGAACAAGGCATCTCCTGCAGAGCATCGAGGATGCCGACCCAGAGGAGGTCGTCGCAGGACGTGACGTATTCCATCTCCACGCATCTCCCAGCTGCACCCAGTTCTCACGCTCCAGACGCGCTCTTCCTGCTGAGAAGCAGTTGCGTGATCATGCCTGGAAGGTCCTCGAATGGATACGACAGGTGCGTCCCGTCATCTTCACATGCGAGAACGTCCCCGAATTCCGAACATGGGGACCCCTGCTTCCGTCCGGATTTCCCGATCGCAAGCGCAGTGGTGAATACTGGGATTCCTGGACCCGCCAGATCAGGGAGCTGGGATACGAGATCGAGGATCGCGACATCAACGCAGCCGATCTCGGGGCCCATACCGCTCGTGAGAGACTGATGGTCATAGCCAGACGAGATGGTCGTCCCGTCGCATGGCCTGAAGAGGATCACGGACCGGGCCGGCCCCACCCATGGAAGCAGGCAGCCGATCACATCGACTGGACCGTCGACGCACCGTCTATCTTCACGCGGAAGAAGCCCCTGGCGGAGGCGACGATGGAGAGAATCAGGAAGGGAGTGGAAAAGTTCGTCCTGAACGAGCCCGACCCGTTCATGGCACCCGAGGAAGCGCGCGTGTCACACGGGCTCGACGACGGATCACGGGTAGCGGCCTTCCTTGCTCAGAATCACAGCGGCCTGGCGGGGAGACCGGCCACGGCACCTGTCTCGACCATCTGCTCGAAGGCATCCGGGCAGAGCCTCGTGACGATCTCCTTCATGGACATCGCCCGGCGCAACAGCACCGGAGTCGACCTCCGGAATCCGGCGAACACGATCTGCACCTCCGGACAGCATCATGCCGAGGTCCGAATCTCCGCGTTTCTCGCAGGATACTATCGCGACGGGGGAGGACAGCTCCTCGACATGCGCAAGCCGATAGGCACCATCTCCACGCGTGACCGGTTCGCCCTCGTCGAGATCAAGGGCGCGCCGCATGTCATCGTGGACATCGGCTACCGGTTCCTCACCGTAGACGAGTTGTGGAATCTTTCAGGATTCGATACAAGCAAGCTGAAACGGGACATCATCGTCAACGGCCGGCCCCTCTCGGCGACGAGACAGAAGAAAATGATCGGAAACGCCGTCGTGCCGCTGTTCATGCAGCGAATACTCGAAGCGAATCTGTACGACGACGACATCGAATACGCGAAAGCGGCCTGATCCGCTAGCATACGGGAAGCGAAAAACATGGCAAAGACATACATGCTCGACACAGAGACCACCGGTCTCAACGTCGATCAGGGAGACCGCCTGATCGAGATCGGCGTGGTTGAATACGATGGCATGAGCGCCACCGGGCGCACCTATCACACCTATGTCAATCCCGGCGACAGGCAGGTCCAGGCGGGGGCCATCGCGGTCCACGGCATCACCAACGAGATGCTGAAAGATGCTCCGGCATTCGCGGACATCGCAGACGACTTCCTCGATTTCATCGGCGATCATCCTCTGGTGATCTACAATGCGGGGTTCGATCTCGGCTTCCTCAACGCCGAGCTCGAGGATGCCAATATGGCTCCCATCGATAACGAGATCATAGACGGTCTCGACCTGGCCAAGAAGCGCTTCCCCGGTGGCAAGAACACGCTCGATGTCGTGGCCAAGAAGCTCGGGGTCGACACCTCCGCGCGTGACAAGCACGGAGCAATCGTCGACTCCATCATCCTGGGCGAAGTCTATCGCCGCCTGGTCCAGCAGAACGAAATGATGGTCGACGTGGTGCAGGAGCCCGTCAGGGTCGCTGCCACGGGAGATATCGAGGCCAAGCCTCTCCTGAGGGTTCCCGGGGTCAGCGGGCGACATCTCGTCCGCGGCGAGACCAGCTACACACTGTTCGGATCGGTCCTCACGCCGAAGACGCTGGCCTCCGAGGCGGCACGGCACGGCTACGCCAGTGTCGCGCTCACCGACAAGTGGACGACCGCCGGTGCCATGGCATTCGCCGAGGCGTGCAAGGCGTCATCCATCAAGGGAATCGTCGGTGCCTGCCTGGATCTGTCGACCACGCCAGGCAAGCCGCTCGTATTCTATGCCGCGGACGAGACCGGCTGGCGGAACATCCAGCGGCTCGTCACGCTGCGCAACGTCACCAACAAGGGGCAGGGCCTGACATCGGTCCAGCTGAGGGAGCACGCAGAGGGAGTCGTCGTCACCGGTGGAGGAACCGACGGTGCGATTGCCGAGATACATCGTGAGAAGGGATACGAGGCGGCACTGAACACGGCCAGATTCCTCTCCAAGCTCTATCATGACAGGTTCGCTCTCGAAGTGACCCGCACCGGCACTTCGAGCGATGATCGTATCGAGGCGCTGATGACGGCGATCGCCCACGAACTCGAACTCCCGGTCATCGGCTCGATCATCGCTCGCGCGCCGACCGGAAAGGACGAGATGGTCGAGGTCCTGGCGACGATCGGGAAGGGCGGCATCTACCAGCCGGAGTTCTCCCAGAAGGAGGACATGCCCGAGGTCAAGCGGTACGAGCGTCTCTTCATGGACATGCCCGATGCCGTGAACAACGCCGGATGGCTCGCGCAGCAATGCGACTATCTCCCGAGTGAGGCGAAGCCCATGCTGCCGCGGTTCGACACGGACAACGGAGAGAGCGAGGAGGATGCCCTCGACTCCATGGCCCGGAAGGGCCTCGAAGGACACCTCACCGGAGTCCCCGAAGAACGCCATGCGGAATACTGGAAGCGCTACGAATACGAGATGGGTCTCATCACCGGTCAGGGATTCTCTGGCTACTTCCTGATCGTCGCCGACTTCATCGAGTGGGCAAGGTCCAAGGGCATTCCCGTCGGACCGGGTCGCGGATCCGGTGCCGGATCCCTCGTGGCATGGTCACTCGGCATCACGAAGCTCGATCCGATCGAGATGAAGCTGCTCTTCGAGCGCTTCATCAATCCCGATCGCGTCAGTCTCCCAGACTTCGACATCGACTTCTGCGAAGACCGTCGAGAAGAGGTGATCCGATACGTGCGCGAGAAATACGGGCATGACCGTGTGGTCGCCATCGGTTCCTACAACACGTTCCAGGGTCGAGGCGCCGTCAAGGACGTGGGGCGCATTCTCGGTCAGCCCTACGGACTCATGGACAAGATCGCCAAGGCGCTCCCCGACAAGGGCGACATAACCGAGGAGATCCTCAATTCCGAGGAGGTGCGCAATCTTCTCACCACGACCGAGAGCGCGGACGCACTCCGCATGGGTCTGATGCTGAACGGCTTGGTCCGCAACAAGACCAGGCACGCAGCCGGCATCGTCATCGCCGACAGACCAGTCGACGAGATCGCCGCGCTCGAGCTCGACCCCAAGGATCCCGATCAGGCCGTCACCCAATACGACATGAAGCCGGTCGAGAAGGCCGGTCTTGTGAAGTTCGACTTCCTCAGCCTCAAGACACTGACCGTGATCGAGCGTTGCAGGGTAAATCTCCTGCGGATGGGAATCGAGATCGACCCGTATTCCCTCAACCTCGAGGACGAGAAGACCCTCAAGGCCCTGAGCCAGGGAAGGACGATGGGCGTCTTCCAGTTGGAGAGCGGGGGCATCACACGCGCCTGCCGCGAGATACGTGTCGACAAGTTCGAGGACATCGTCGCGATCGTCGCCCTCTATCGCCCCGGACCCATGGAGTTCATTCCGCTCTACGCACGTCGCAAGAAGGGTCTCGAACCCTTCGGGACGCCGCATCCGCTTCTCGACGAGGTCGCCAAGGACACCTACGGCATCCTCGTCTATCAGGAGCAGGTCATGCAGGCGGCTCAGGTCCTGGCCGGATACACTCTGGGTCAGGCCGATCTCCTGCGACGCGCCATGGGTAAGAAGATCCAGGCCGAGATGGACGCCCAGCGGGCGAACTTCATCAAGGGCTGCGAGGAGGTCAACGGAATCCGCAAGGAGCAGGCCAACGCGCTCTTCGATATCATCGACAAGTTCGCCGGATATGGGTTCAACAGGAGCCACGCAGCGGCATACGCCCTCCTGTCCTACATCACGGCCTGGTTGGCGAACCACTACCCTTCCGCATACTACGCTGCGGCACTCGACGGAGCCTCCGACGACACCGAGCAGCTGGTCAAGCTGGCTCAGGAGGCCCGCAAGCGCGGGATCGTCCTCCTGCCGCCGGTCATCGATAGCGATGGAACCAACTTCCTGCCGGTGGACGACAGGACGATCAGATGGTCCCTCAATGCCATCAAGGGCATCGGCCGCGCCACCGTCGACAGGCTCACCACCGTCTTCGCGGATGGTCCTCCCAAGGACATCGAGGAGCTGATCGAGAAGGCAGACGACAAGATGAACCGGGCACAGGCCGTCTCGCTGGCGGCTTCCGGCGCTCTCGACGACGTCGCCAGGGAGGAGAGGCCGCTCATCATTGCCCGCATGCGGGACACCTACGATGGACTGGCATCGGAGGCTCGTTCAAAGCGGGCCGGGCAGATCGGACTGTTCGATACCGGAGACAACGGGGATTCGGGCGACTCCGACAGGTTCGATGTTCCCGACGAGCGGGAATGCCTGCAACTCGAACGCGAGGCTCTCGGCATAACCCTGACCGCCCATCCGATCGATTCCTATCGTCGCTGGATGGAGGCCGAGGCCATCACCGGCGCAACCGAGGCCGATCCGCTCCTCGAATTCATGCCCATGCGCATCGCCGGGCAGGTCGACGAAGTGAAGATCAACAAGGGCAAGGGATGGATGAACGTCCGGATATCCGATGCTCAGACGGCACTCGAGGCCGGATGCGACGAATCCGTTCCGGACGCCCATCTTCTCCAGAAAGGAGCGGTCGTGGTCGTTCAGATCAGCGGATACGTCAGTAGCGGCAGTCGCAAGCTCCGCATCGACGCCGTCGAGCGTGTTCTCGGAGAGGAGGACAAGGACCAGGCAGAACCGATCCTCGTCATCGAGGCAGACGAGGAATTCAACAGGGACGAATTGCGCCGCATCATAGCGCAGAGCCCCGAAGGGACCGGGAGAATCAGGATCATACAGCACAAGAACAGGACGACCACACCGCCCGTGGTCCACATCGATGACGAGTTCCTCGGCCGAGTCGACGGCATCCGCGGCGTGAAGTCGACGGAGATGGCCTGATGTTGGTGCAGCAGCTCATCGACAATGCCATGTTCCCCAATCCCAGCCAGCTCGCCTTCGCGAAGAAGAGGACCCAGACCAGCCAGCGTGACGCTTCCTACTACGTCGAGAGCTACAACGACGAATACTCCATCCTGCTCAGCGTAAGCCTGTGCGGAAACATCGCCGCGCAAACCTCGCGCCGCATAGGCTACATCAGCCACGGTCGGCACGAGCACTGCGAGGACTGGGAGCAGGTCAAGTGGTCCGACAGCAACAGTGCGGCCTTCATCAGGACGGATCTCAGCTTCGATGAGCTCAAGGACAATATCGATCCCGCCAGGATCATGAAGTCCTACCTCTCCGCGATAGCGACCCAGGGCGATGCGATGTGCGCCGGTGGATACGCGCACTGGAGATTCCAGGTCCAGATGCTCGTCGACCTCATATCGAGAAGGACGGGGAATAAGATCGAACTCGACCTGATCCCCGCCATGACGACCTGCCCCGGAATGGAATTCACCCGGCCGTGGTATCCACCGTCCTACGAGACATACATCATCGAAGAGGACGACGCCCACTCCTTCGAGATGGATGCGAACGACATCATGTCGCTCAATTCCATCAACGAGAAGTGCATGCCGAGGCGGTCCTCGATCCTCCTACACCCTCCGTTCATGATACGTGGGCAAAGCCGCGAGATATTCCTGTCCGAGTAACTTTGCAAAACCGGTCACACATCCTAAAAGCAGTCAACCACAGAAAGGACTACAATGAACGTCAAGAAGATCCTGGCCATCGCACTGGCCGCCAGCATCCCTCTCCAGGGCGCCGGTTACGCTGCATACGCTCAGAGCCCGACCCAGGTCGATCCCGAGTTCATGAGCAAGCTGGAAGCAGCCCTCGAGCAGCGTCCCGAACTCGTCCTCATGGCAGCGCAGCGCGCCCAGCAGCGTGCTCAGGCCCAGCAGCAGGCCCAGATGAACGAAATGGCCGGCAATGTCCGCGTCGAACTCGCCAAGGCCGACAATCCCGGATACGTGATCGGTAACCCGCAGGGGTCCTCGACCTTCATCGAGTTCCTCGACTACCGTTGCGGCTACTGCAAGCGCGCCCATGACGAGGTCGAGACGCTCGTCTCCCAGAATCCCGAAGCGCGGGTCGTCGTCGTCATGCGCCCGATCCTCGGTCCGCAGTCCGAGACCCTCGCGCGGTTCGCCATGGCGGCCGGCGAGCAGGGCAAGTTCAAGCAGGCACACGACTATCTCTACGCCAACACCGTCGAGGCCAACGACGCCGGTCTGCAGGCCGCAGCGTCCGCGCTCGGCCTCAACTGGAACAAGGTCAAGGCGGACATGACCGGAGACGCCGTCACCAAGCGTCTGGCCGAGAACAACCGGATCGCCGACGAACTCAACGTCACCGGCACTCCGCTGTTCGTGACCCCGACCAGGGTCATCCCGGGCGCCACCACCGCCGAGGATCTCAAGGCCGATCTGGGCTGATCGAAGGCGAAAAAAAAACAACCAATTCGGCGGGTTAACCATCACGAATGGTTGCCCGCCTTTTCTTTTCATCCTAAAACAATTTCACATCCTTGGAACTGATGCCCCAAGGATGCGAAGGCCATCTACGAAAGGACAGCGAACATGCTCAGCATCAATAAGGTACATATCATCGGGAACCTCACGAGGGACCCCGAAATCAAGGACACGGCCAATGGCCGGCTGGCTCGTCTCGGGGTAGCGACCAACCGTCGTTACCGTGACAAGGACGGTCAGATGCAGGACGCCACCCAGTTCCACGACGTCGTCGTGTTCCAGGATCGTCTCATCAGCGTCATCGAGGACTACTGCCAGAAGGGCACGCAGGTCAGCGTCGAGGGGACCCTCGAGCACCGGTCCTACGAGGACAAGGACGGCATCAAGCGCAATGTCACCGAAATCGTCATCCGTCCCTACGGCGGTGAATTCCAGCTCGGCAATCGTCCGGGCGGTTCGGATCGTGACGGCGGCGGCCGCGGTGATGATCGTGGCGGCTCGCGCAACGACGACCGTGGCGGAAATCGCGGCGGCGGTCGCGGCTACGACGACGATCGTCGCAATGACCGCAACGACAACCGTGGCAACGATAATCGCGGCGGCGGTCGTGACTACGATGACATGGATGACGACATCCCGTTCTAGCGGCCTCTGAAGAAGGCATCGGAAAGGAAAAGGGGAGGCTTCGGCCTCCCCTTTTTTTGACCCTGCATCCGCCAGTCAAGATGTGAGCCCGAAAGGTTCAGCGTCCGGTGCTGTCCGTGAAATCGCGCAGCGTCTCGCTCTCGAGTTCCTTCCGCTCTTCCTCATCGAGCGTCTTCCGACCGAAGGCCGCGCTCTCGCGATCGCCGGCTCTATCCGTATCCCATTCCAGGAGCTCGTATGCCGTCGTCACGATCGGCTTCCCGTTGCCGTCCTTGCCCGGCTCATAGCGATAGGTCATCACCAGATTGCATCCCAGATCGTCGAGGACATTTGATCCACTGGTCGTGGCTACCGAGCAGCCCTGCGGGATGCCCTCCTCACTGATGGCCACCAGCATCTTCAGGCTTCCGCTGCCCTGCAGCCTCGCCGCCTCGGACAGAGCCCGGGCTCCGCTGAACTTGCCCATGTCATAGGAAACGAGCGTCGGCTCGACACCGTCCTCCGGCAGCTCGATGAACTCGATCTTCGGCGCCGGCGGCGCCTCTTCGGAGGCTTCCGAGGATACGCGACCCTCTGCGCCCGGAGGAGCCGGTGTCCAGATCATGTCCTCAACACCGGAGCCTCCTTCCATGAAGGCCATCTCCTCCACCGGAGCGTCGATCACCGGACCGGTCGACTCCTCGACCACCGCCGGGGGTGCAAGCTCCGGTATACTGGCCTTCTCCTCCGCATCCGTCTCCGGACCTGCGATGTCGAACGTGATCAGCTTCTGGTCCGGCTCCGGCAGGGGGTCCGGAGGAAGGCTCCAGTCGGCCATCGACGCGATAACAGCCCCGGTCAGCGCAATATGGAAACCCACCGACCCGGTGAGGCCCTTGCGCAGGTCCGTGCTCCAGAAGATATCCCTCGCCTTGAGGCGGATATCAGAAAATGACGTCTGAGGCATTGATCGAGACCTTCCTGCGTCCCTGCCATTCGTTGATGCCCGGAACGCCCAGGACGACCACCTCACGGCCCTGAAGGCCCATGAGGCCATCGACCAGGCCTTCGTCCTCCGCACGCCAGAATATGGCCTCCATGTCGCTCCTGTCGGTGAGGAGGCGGACATGCCCCTTCCCGAACGTCTTCGCCATCTTCACCTTGAACCTGTCGAATGCGACCACGGGAGCAGGATTGCCCTGTCCCATCGGTTCCATCCTCTCGAGTGCCTCAATATCCTCGATGAAGACATCGAGAGCACCCTTGCGGCAGTCCACCGCCACATCCTGCTCGGACCAGATCGCCCTGTCGTTCGCGAAGGAAACGAAATCCCGCCATCCATCGAGCTTGCAGGAGAGACCGCAGGCCATCGCATGACCACCGCCTCCTTCGAGGATCCCCCTCCTGTTCGCCTCGATGATCACCGATCCAAGGTCGAATCCCGGGACCGATCTCCCCGATCCCTTGACCTTCCCGTCGACGATCGCTCCCACTATGGCCGGCACCCCGAACTTCTCACGAAGCCGGCCGGCCACGATGCCGATGACGCCCTGATGCCAGTCCTCCGATGCGACGCACACGATGCGAGCGCCTCTCGCCGCCTGCTCGGCAGCCTGGTCCATGGCCTGCTCCAAGACGGTCTTCTCGACCGACTGCCGTTCGGCATTGAGCGCATTCAGCCTGGCGGCTATCTCGCCTGCCCTGCCGGGATCCGGGCATACGAGGAGCTCGAAGCCCAGCGCCCCCTCCTCCGACATCGATCCGCCGCCCACACGGCCCGCGGCATTGATCCTCGGCCCGAGACCGAATCCTATCCTGCCGGCCGACGGTTCCTCGACGCCGGCAACGGCCATGAGCGCGGCAACGCCCGTCGAAGGCCCCGCCTTCATCACCTCGAGTCCGCAGGCCACCAGAATCCTCGAGACACCCACGAGCGGAACCACATCCGATACGGTCGCCAGCGCGGCAAGATCGAGCAGGGCCCGGAGATCGGGTTCTCCGTTCGCGAAGAAGCCACGCGCCCTGAGCGTCCGACGGGTCGCGACCGCCAACAGGAACGCCAGTCCCGCTGCGCACATCATGCCCAGATCGGACTCGTCGTCGTCCCTGTGGGGATTGACGCATGCATGGACGAACGGCAGATCGCCCTGCTGCTTGTGATGGTCGACCACGATCACATCGGGCTCCAGCGGATCGAGGATCTCCCTCGATGCGGTCCCGCAGTCGACGAAGATCACCAGGTCGTAGTCCTCGGGGCGGCACTTCTCGAAAGCCGGTTTCGACGGTCCGTAACCGTCTTCCGCGCGATCCGGGATATACGCCGCACAATCGTGCCCCACCATCCGGATGAAACGGGTCATGATCGCGGAAGAGCACGCACCGTCCACGTCATAGTCGCCGAAGACGAGGATGCGCTCCTTGCGTTCGATCGCGTCCGCAAGCCTGGCCGAGGCCAGATCCATGTCGACCAGCGTAGAGGGATCGGGGAGGTCCTTCAGAGACGCCTTCAGGAAGGCCTCGGTATCCTCGATACCCCGCCCTCTTAGGATTGCGGACACATCGAGACCATCCTCCTGTGCCCGGAGCCTGTATTTCCTGTCGCGCAGCGACGTCCCCATGATGTGGGCGCCGTTGAGTTCGGGATTGTCCCTGCGCCAGGACGGAACGAGTTCAGCGATAGACATCAGCCCATGATCTCCGAAACCAGCTGCAACTGCGGGATCGTCGTGACGATCAGGATGATGAAGCCCGCTATAGACATCATGAGAGCCGAGACGATGTCCATGACCGGCGACACGATCTTCAGGCGCTCCAGATAGAGCGCCTTGGACTGTTCCGCCATCAGGTTCAGGTTCTTGGCCAGCTCGTCATTGTCCGGCATGAGCGTCAGCGCGGCGCGATCCGTCGGATGCAGCGTCTTCATGTATTTCGCCCACTTGTCGCCCTTCTTCAGGCCGGTGTAGGCTCGCTTGAAGTCCTCCTTCAGTGCCCCCGGCCTGGTCGACTCGTAGCATGACAGGAGGGTCTCGTTCATCGGGACGCCCGCTTCCACCAGGAGGCTCATGCGGTAGAGCCCGATGAAGTTGTCCTGACTGATGACGATATCCCGCATGATGGGAATCTTGAGGATCAACGCATCCACCTTGTCGGGCGCCATACGACGACCGAGAGTCGCAAGCAGGACCAGCATGACGAGGAACACGATGATCCCGCCCTGCAGCCAGATGAAGTAGATGCCGATCTCCTTCCAGAACGTGAAGTCGGCGTCCTTCGCCATCTTCATGATCGGCGAGTTGAACATGTCGGGCACGACCTTGTACTGGTTCACCAACAGGAGAGCCAGGGCGACGAACATGTAGGCGAACGAGCGCAGGATCGCCATCGTGGCGCCTTTCGACGCCTCACCGATCAGGCGCTCGAATTCCGCGGCGTCCTTCAAGGCCTTGCCCGTGTTGCCACCGGCAGAACCCGTCTTGATCAGCAGGCCCACGGAACCGGGGAAGTTCTTCACGTCGCGGGCGAGGGCGTCACCCAGCGGGATGCCCCTCTCCACCTGGGGCAGGGCGTTGCGGGCGGCTTCCCTGATCTTCCCGCTGAAGCTGGAGATCATCAGCCGGAGCGCCTCGGAGACCGGGAACTTCGAGGAGATCATGGTCGACATGCGCATGAGGAAGATGAACCGCTCCGAGCGGCTCATGCCCATATTGAATGCCGACTTCTTCGCCCGCTCGAGAGAGATCACGTTCCCGATGCGACCGGCAGCCTTCCGGGCCTCGGATTCCGTCTGGCCGACGACCGTTATCTCGCTGACCTCGTTGCCGACCCTTACGCGAACATTCCAAGTCGATGTGGCTGCCATCTACCGTCCCTAGGATTGATGCGGCCCGACATTGGGCCACTCGGATATCTTATAGGATGGATGAGAGGAAAACGGAAAGGCTCACCGCCTCAGGACGAGGTCCGCATGTACCGATGCCGGATTGTAGTCGCAGTTGCTGCCATCGACTCTGGTGCACTCATAGATGAAGCGCACCTTCCTCGTCCTGGCAGGCATGCTGACCGTCTGCTCATACATGCCTCCCAGCGATGTCGGGGCATGCAGGGACGGGAAGGATGCCGGTCCTTCCGTCTCGTTGCCGTCCTCGGACACGAAGATCGTGCTGATCCGGCCCCTGTCGTCCTGCCCGCCCCAGTTGAATGCGAAGACCGACAGCGCGAGTTCCGCCTTCCCGGCGTCGACCGCCAGGAGAACCGACTCAGGGACATCGATGACCTTCGATCCCTTCCCATAGGTGACGCTCTCCGTCTTAACCGTCGGCCAGCCGTAATAGTAGGTCGATCCCAGACGAAGATTTCCCTGCTCTACCGTCCACCCTACGATCTCGTCGCCCCTGAACGAGGCGAGGGAGATGGTCTGGACGCCACCATCGTTCCCGACCAGCTCATACGAGGGATTGCGGAAGTAGATGGAATTCTCGGTCCCGCTCGCACGATATCCGATCGCACCCATCTTCAGGGTCGCACACTGAGCAGGCATTCTCATGAGCACCGAGATCGGAGTCCACGAGGTCGGATCGACGTAGTCGGTCACCTGGAAGCCCACCTGCCTTCCGTCCGCAGCGAGACATCTGATCATCAGGCGGCCCCGATCACTGTCCCCGCTCCAGCCCTGCATCTCCATCGTCAGTCTGGCCGACACCACACCGGCAGCCACCTCATCGGCATACTGTGACGGTATCGGGGCGGCTTTCTCCCAGATCGGGAACTGGTTGTTCGCGGAAGCCGCGCAGTGATCATCATAGACAGCAGGACCCGATCCCGTCAGGACCTCCCATGACCCTGCGGGACCACAGTTCGGGTCGGAGAGAGCCGATGCCTGACTGAACGGGACCGTCGAGGGAAACGCATAGGTCGGGGTAGGCGTGCCTCCTCCACCAGGCGATCCCGGGGTACCCACGAAGGCCATCGCTACCGGCGGGGATACGCCATCCAATGAATAGGCGAGGAATCGACGTCCAGAGACATCGCTGGACCCGCAGACATCGGTGACGACCGACCCCTCGATCTTGACGGCCGCCGCCTCGAGCATGCGGTTGACCTCGAGTTCATAGGGCATGGAGAGGCATACGACACCGTCCGATATGACGAAGTCCGCATCACCCAGCCCTCTCGCCTCGATCTCGAATTCCGATTCCAGATCGGCGATCGACACGGGGTAGTGACCACGGGCACCGCGGAACTGCTGCGATGCCTCCACCACGTTCATGAGCGACGATGCGGCCGCGGGCGCCATGCCCACGGCGGTGATCTCGTCGGAATCGATATACATGATCGCTGCCGTGATGACGATCCCGAACAGCACGATCGCGATGACGGTGATCAGCAGCGAAGTCATTTATTCGTCCTCGTAGTCGTACCTGGTCATGTCCAGATTGATGAGTTCGTCCTCCGAGGGGGCCGCCGCCGCCCTGATCGAGTGACGCGACAGTTCGGCCTCCATCTCGCTGGCGATGACGAGCTTGTCCTCGTCCTCCTGCGTCGGTGACGTCCGGTTCGTCCTGTCGACCATCGATTCCGCTCTGCCCGCCACCACGTCCTTGACGCGCGCAGCGAGCTCCTCGACGCCTTCGTAGTCATCCGACAGGTAGTCGATCTCCGAGCGGAAGACACGATAGACCTCCTGCTCGTCCGTGATGCCCTGCTCCAGCTTGTGGAGAGCATCCTTCACCATCGGATCCCAGAACACATCGCCCTTCAGCATGCGCTCGAAATCGCGCTCCGACGGGAAGAAGCCCATCTCGGAGATGACCGTCATGTTGTCGTAACCGGTCATCAGGCAATGCGGACACTTCGCACCGCGGCAGAAATTGCACAGGGTCCTGATCAGACGCTGGGCCAGGATGCCACGGAGCATTGGACGCAGTTCGGAGTCGTTGATGCCGAAGCCCCTCAGGCGTCCGACGGTCTCACGGATCGTGCCTGCGTGGATGGTCGAGAACACGAGGTGACCCGATTCGGCGGCCTGGGCGGCGGCACGGGCGGTCTCCGCGTCACGGGTCTCACCGATGAGGATGATCTCCGGGTCACCACGCATCATGGCGCGCGTCGCGGTCTGGAAGTCCAGCCCGACGGATTCGGAGCGGTTCACGGCCATCTGGGTCAGGAAGTCGACGCGGTGCTCCACCGGATCCTCGATCGTGTAGATCGCCTTGCCGATGCGGTCCTGCTCGCGCAGGGTCGAGATCAGCGTCGTCGACTTGCCCGAGTTGGTCTTCCCCGCGACATAGATCAGACCGTGCGGATAGCCGCATGCGGCGCGCCACAGATCGGTCTTCGAGATGCCGAGGTCGGGCAGGCGCTTCGCCGCTTTGTCCGGGTCGAGCAGACGGATGACGATCTTCTCCTGGCCGGCGTTCATCGGGAATGTCGCGACGCGGAGGTCGAACATGCGTCCCATGATCTCCTGGCTGAAGGCGCCGTCCTGCGGCTTGCGCATCTCCATCTGGTCCATGCGCGACCGGTCCTTGACCTGGGCACGCAGCGCATTGTACTGGGTGATCGATCCCTCGTGGACGATCTTCCGGATACGGTTGATGCGGATCATCACCGTGTAGCTGTTCGCCTTCGGCTCGATATGAATGTCCGATCCACCCCGGACGCCGGCGACATTGATCAGCAGGTCCAGGACGTCCGAGTCGCTCGTGTTGCGCGGGATGTAGCGCACGATCTCGAGCCGGCCGTCGCCGGACTTCTCCGCCGTCTTGCGGGGCAGCCTGTCCGTCCTCTCGAGGAACTCCGTCAGCTGCGACGGCTTGATGGGCATAAATCTCAGGGTCTTGTCGGGGAACTCCTTCTCGAAATAATCACGCACGCGCCGCTCGTTTCCAAGGCATCCGAGATAGAGGACCTTCGCGCTCATGCCGAAGAGAACGACGCGTTCGCGGTGCAGGAGATTCACGTCATCGACCGGCACGTTGTATTGGACGATGGTCGAGATCTGGGCGGAGTCGTATTCCTCCATCAGCGACATGAGGTGCGACTGGCGCATGATGCCGTGCTTGACCAGCGTGTCGCCCAGCGAGCTGCCCGTGATGTTGGACTCCCAGAGCGCCGCCTCGACCTGCTCATCGGAGGCGTGCCCCTTCTCGATGAGCATGATCCCGAAGTTCATCTGTTCGCGCTGGGCCCAGACGATGTCCGAGGAACGCTCCTCCCCGGAGCGTCCGCGATCCATCAGATCGACGTCGGCCAGTTCCGAAGCATTCTTCGATCCCTTACCAAAAATGCCCATCCCTAACTAGCTCCTGTCAATGTTCACGCCGCGGGTCGCCACGGCTCTCGTGGATAATCCGAAGGGGTCATCCGCCCTCGAGGCGATCCCTCTCCTCGACTTTTTAGGATGAACGGGATCGATATGGAAGCGATCATCCGCAATAGATGTTCGAGGCGTTGATCCTGCGCGCCCTGTAGCGCTCGTTGGCTCCGTCCTGGTAGGCCTGGATGACCGAAGGATCCGCATCTGCAGCTGGGGCCGGATATTCCGTCTCCGGACGCACCGACGAGCGCGATCCAACACCCGTGGCGGACCACTTGAAGGCGATGTCCGCACCGTTCCACGCCCAGCATCCGTTCGAGCTCGATGAAGCATAGGCCGTCGAGTTCGCATCGCTGGCGATCTGCATCGACCCGTCGGAGAGGATCGACGAGAGGATCGGACGATCGCTTCCGGCGCCCAACTGCGAGGACACCAGGTTCAGTTCGCCACCGTTGTTGAGCCAGACGAAGTTCGAGAGCTGCCCCGACGAACTGCGGAGAGACGAGTTCCTCAGGTCCACGTCACCCGCTGCGCGGATCCCATGCTGGCCCTGGTTGGCGAACGAGACGATGCTGTCCGTCGCCATGAACCTACCGCCCTGCAGCACGTCCATCGTGATCGAGGGATTGCCGTGCGGGAGCAGGTTCACCGATCCGACCGCGAAGAGACTGTCCCCCCGTCCCACGACGACGCGAGGACCCTTGATCGTCACGTTCTCGAAGAAGGTCGATGCGGGCACGTTCCACGCTCCGCCGGCGCCGACGTCCAGCCCACCCGTTCCGTTGCCGATGAGGCGCAGCTTAGCCCCCGAGTCGGCCGATGCCGCAAGGAAGCGCGACCAGATATCGGCAGAGGGGAAGACCGCATCCGCCATGTGGATGGTCATCGTATCCGGCGAATAACGGATGAAATGGGTGAGAGCCGCATTGATCGAGGTGGGCGTGGTAGCCGACTGGCCGTTGCCGTTGCCGTTGGAGGTCACCCAGAACTCGGCGGCAGCATCGGCCCCGGTTCCCACCGAGGCGACACCCGAGGGCATGGACACGACCCTGACGATCCCGCCTTCCACCACGGCCACGTTGTTCACCACCCGAATGTCACTGCAGTCGGGTGGGGTCTCCGACCTCGTCCCGGGCGAGACGATGAAGGCCACCGGATTGAAGAGCGTCTGCAGATCGCCGTCCATGGCCAGAGCGGAGGATACAACATAGCGCCCCGAGACCTCGGTCGCATAGTTCGAATCGCTCATCTGGACCGATGATACGGATCTGGTCGCGACCGATTCCAATTCCTCGGCCGAAAGCGATGCCACCGGGCAATAGAGGAAGGGGACCCCCGACACGGTCGAGTTCACCGCACCCACGTCATCAGGAAGGACCGACCACGGAACGGATCCGCTCGTTCCCGGAACGGGGGCCACCAGCTTGTCGACCCCGGGCAGCCTGCCCAGCGTTCCCACCAGACCGTCCGCCGCGACATCGAGGCGGCGGGTATTCTCCCTCTGCACCTGCATCTGGTTCTGTAGCGAGAGCTGTTCGAGCATGATGAAGCCCATCGTCGAGACGATGGAGATGCCGATCACTGCGAGGATGATCTGGAGCATGTCAGCGCATTCCCTTCTTCGCCAGCAGACGGTTCAGAGTCCAGCGCTGGAAGATTCCGTTGATGTCGATCGTGAAGCTCAGGAGGGCCAGAGCACCGAGAGCCGCAACCAGCGGCTGGCTCCAGGACCACGCGACGAAGAGCAGCGCTACGCCTGCGACGAGGTCCAGGTAGCGGCCGAAACCGGTGGTCCACATGATGACAGGGCGTGCGATGAACTTGAACAAGGATTCCTCCCGGGGAGATTCGTTGACCCCTTTTTTAGGATGAAACCGCCCGATTGTCCAAGAGGTAAATGAGAAGGTTCCCGAGAGAAGGGGAAAAAAGACGAAAGGGCGGAATGCCTAAGCATCCCGCCCTCCCTACCGACGGTCACCCGCCGGATCGTCACGCTCTGACTTAGAGGTCGGCGTAGAACGTGTTGCTGGTTTCGACGCAGCCCATCTTGCCCTGGCCGATGGCCGTCGGGGCGGTGTAGCCGTCGCCGAGGATGTTCTCGTTGACCTTGGCGCAGACTTCGTCCGACACGCCGGTCACGACGAAGGAACCAGTCGACAGGTCGCCGTCGGTTTCGCCGATGCCGGTCAGAGCGGGCGATTCCTTGAGGTAGGATTCGCCGTCGGCGCCGACGGCGGTCAGGTCAGCGACAGTGCCCGGAGCTTCGGCGTTCTCGACCTTGTAGAGGGTCGCAGCCGATTCGATGTTCGTGCCGGCGTTCTGCAGCGTGTTGGCCTGCGCACCGATCGAACCCGAGTTGAAGGCGTCGCCGCCGTAGAAGATGACCATGAGGGCCGCGGCAGCTGCGAGCAGGATACCGATGATGGTCAGGATGATGGTGGTCATTGAAAGAGTTCCTTCATTTCACTTGTGCCCGGGGCGGACTGTTTTGTTCGAGTCGGGAGGACGATGTCCCCAGTTCTTCCCGTCTCTAGGACCTGATGGCCCGGTGGTTCCGACCAGTGCGTGACGTTCACCCTTGGTCTGAGGGGCTTTTAGGAAGGAATCGGCCAAACAGACAACAGTCTCATCCTAAAAATTCCTCCTCCTAACACTTTTACCGTAACCACAATTCTCGATATTTCCTCCGAAACCCGCAGAATTCCGCCATGCTTGCAATAGCGGAAATGAACTTTAACCATCCGTAAATCTTCTTCCTTCATCCATGACCCCGGCGTTATCGATGCCATCAACCGCCCATATGCGGCGAATCATCCGTCTTCGGCCGCCAACTCGACGCGTGATTCGCGGGGCCGAAACGCAGAAAGGGCGGCCGATGGCCGCCCTTTCCCTCGTCTGATTCGCGCTCTGGGTCCTCATTCACCCGAGAAGGCGCCTCCGGTGGCCGGATCAGCGTTCATCGGCTCGAGCACGATCCGCATCGCATTGGCTCCCTCACCCGGGCACTGCGAACCGATGCACGCGGTCTTCATGCGCCATCCGGGGCAGAGGACCCCCACGACGCTCGCCTCGCCCATGCGGATGAGGCCCTCGTCCAGGCCCCTCTTGAGCCAGACGATGCGTCCCGGGATCTCGTCGACCTCCCCGCCCAGGGCAGTGAGGCGTCCCTTGCAGCTCGCCTGCTGCTCGGTGAAGCGAGCCGCATTGTCCTCGCGCGCCGACGAGATGAGGCTGACCATGACACCGGTCATCGCCAGGCTGAGGATACCCACGACGAAGAGGACGACTCCGATCGTGCGGCGCTGTTCTGGAAGAAGCATCTATCGTAACTCCGTTAGGGATTGGTCATGCCGGCGGGCGGCGGGGGCGATCCTGCCGGAGCCGGAAGGGGAGCCGGAGCCGACGGAAGCGGCGTCGCGCCCGGAGCGAGCGCATCCGGAGTCGCGGGTCCCTGGACCTCGCCACCCACGATGGCTCCGTCATCCCCGGGCGTGACGGCATTCACCTGCACATCGGCATAGTTGCTCTGATACACCGTGCGCCAACCATCGCTGTCCGAATACTCGAGACGTGCGACGAACTGGTTCGGACGGTCCGACTGCAACGACGACCATTGCATGACGGGAAGCTGCGTCACCGAGGTCGTCTTCCAGTCCGGCGGAACCTGCGTCCCCGGATCGAAGGCGTAGAAGGCCAGCGACGAGATCAACGCGATCCCGCCGATCGCCGCCGTGATGACGCCGGTCATGAACCACTGCTGGTATTGCTTGAACACCGGCGTCATGGCTCCGCCGCGCAGCGCATCGAGAGGAGGCTCTCCGTTGATGACCGGCGGCTCGATGTCCTCGCCCAGGATCTGGGTGTCGAAGCTGTCCGTCCGCGGCGAGTAGATCACCGTCAACTTGCGACGGACCATCGGCACTACGACGATGCGTCCCGGATTGTCCATCGCCAGCTTGTGGACCGACGGCAGGTAGGATCGTCCGACGCCCTCCTGGACCTCGATCAGGAAGCCCTTCCTCGTCTGGAGGACGCTGAAGTAGCAGTTCGAGGGACGATCGCTGTGGTTGAGCGCCTGGTGCCTCGCCGTCTCGATCGCGTCCTCCTTGGTGACGCCCGGCAGTTCCTCGATCTCGACCAGGACCGAGAGACGCGTCGTCAGCTCCTTCGCGTCCTCCTGCTCCTTGAGTTCCTTGGCCGCCTTGCGCGAGAGCTTGCGCTTCTTCTCGGGCTTGGCCTTCTCCGGCTTGCTGTCGTCGGCAGCCTCCCAGGGAAGGTCGTCATCAGTCTTCGCGGCCTTCTTCCTTCCGAAGAGACCCTTCGACTTCTTCTTCTTCGGTTCGGCTGCTTCGAGAGCTGCGTCGATGTCCGATCTATCGGCACGGTCGATCTCCATGATCTCGTCGCTCAGGCCGGTGCCCTTGTCCCCGTCATCGGACGGGAGGTCATCGTCGAAGGCGTCGAACTCGCGGTCCATGACGATGTCGCCATCATCCCCTGCGGACGACACCGACCTTCCCAGACCCTTGGAACGCGACTTGCCCGTGTCCTTCTTGCTGAAGATTCCCATCTCAGTCTTCCTTTTCGCCCTGCGTCATCGGCCTGATGAAGGATCGACGCGGTTCGGGTTCGGGTGTCGGATCGATCGTGACGATCGTGCTCGTGCTTCCTGCTTCGGGCGTGCTGACGGCGATCGGCTGACCTTCGACGACGGGGACCGCCGCGCCGTTGTCCATCGTGCCCGCATCCGGGATCGGTGTCGCGGCAGGAGCGCTTCCGGTGATCGTCTGATCGGGAGCCGGAACCGGATACGCCGGTTGGACCGGTGCGGCACCCGCCGGTTGCGGGCGACGAACGGGAGCCTGTTCGTCATAGTTCACGCCCGCCGCGCCCGGATCACGCAGGATGGCGCCTTCGGGAATGTAGGGATTCACCTCGGGCGGAGTGCTCGCACCCGGGACGACGACACCGCGCGGCGAGGGCGGCGATGCCGTCGTGACGCCGGCCGGCATCCTGTTGGCGGGTGTCGAGCCACCCTGACCGTAGTAGGACGGCACACCACCCTGGTTGTTGGTGGTCGGATCATTCGGAGCGGGGACCGCCGCACCCGGACGACCGGACACGCCGTAACTGCCCTCGTCATACGGGTTCACCGTCGTGCGCGTATCGAGAACCGAACGCGGCGCGACCGGAGAATCCGCCGTCTCGTAGACGGTCACGACCGGGCGCACGACCGCGAAGAGCCAGAACACCTCGTTCTGCTTCTGCCGCGAACCGATGCCGAACAGGCCGAAGGGACCGTTCCGCTGGTCCGAATTGAGCTCGCGCCTGATCCCGCCGAGGATCGTCGTCTGCCCTGCGGGCACGCGGAGGATCGAGTTGACGCCCTGCTCCCTCGTCCGCGGCTGCGTGAGCGTGCCGATCTGATCACCCGCGTCGAGCTGGACGAATTCCACGAGATCGACGAGCTTGAGGCCGATATCCATCGTAACGATGCCGGAGGTGTGATCGTAGCGCGGATCCACGTTCAAGGTCAGACCCGTCCCGAGTCTCTGCGTCTGGGAGCTGCCGAACGACCCACCGCCGAGGCCGCCGGTCAGGGTCGAACCCACACCCGAGACATAGGGGATGTCCTCGCCCGAGCGAAGGATGACCGGTGATCCCGAGAGGGTCCGCAGCTCAACGTTCTGTGCAACCGAGGTGTCACCCATGCGCGACAGGAAGTTGATCGCTCCGGCGATGGAAACCACGCGGTCGATCCCGAACACGTCGCCGAGATTGGCAGCGAAGCTGTTCGAGTTGATGGTGAAGACGCCGTTCTGCGACGTCACCGCATCGCCACCGTCCCCGGTGCTGCCCAGTCCGCTCACGTCCTGACCCAAGCCGAAGTTCAGGGCGGACCAGTCGAATCCGCGCTCGTCGTTGCGGGACATCGCGACCGTCACCAGGGCCACCTGCAGGGTGACCTCGGAGAGGTTGCCGGAGATCCGGCGCAGATAGGGCTCAATGATCTCGTTGTTCGTGCGCGGCGGAGCCGAGTAGAAAACCTGACCGGCACCGACCGAGCCGACGACCTGCGCGGCCCCGAGGCTCTGGAGCTCGTTCACCACCGATTGGATGACGTCCTGCTGCTGGAGAAGCGAGATCGAGTAGCGGCGCATGCCGCCGATCACGATGCCGTTCTGATACCAGACCGCGATGTTGCCGCTGTTTTCCAGCTTGCGCATTAGTTCGCCGACAGTGCCGCTGAAATAACGGAAAGGAAGGACGCGGTTGTAAAAGCTCGGTCTGTTATTTGCTTCACTGCGAGATGCGTAAATTTCCGCAGAACCATCCGGATTGCCGCGAATTCCCACCTCACTTGTGGTCATCGTCCCCTGCGTTGGGCTAGATGCAGAACCGCCACCATTGCCACTGGCCGCGCCTTCGATGGTAACATTCGCGTCATTCCCGCCGAACTGATCTCCACCAAAGCCGCCGTTGTTGAAGCCGCTGTTGCCGAACCCGTTGTTGCCGAAACCACCACCGAATCCATTCTGCTGGACGCCCGTCCCTCCCTTCACGGAGTTGGCGACCTGCTGATACTTCGACGCCGCCGTGAACGAACCGACCTCGCTCGAGACCTTCGCGGCCTCGTAGAGCGAGTTGTAGTCCACCGTGATGCTCACGCCCTCGATCTCCAGCAGCATCTGCAGGTCGGAAAGCGTCGGGACCTCCGAACGGATATCGATCTCGATGTGCTTCGCGAGGAGCGACTGCGGAGCGAGGTCGTTCATGGGCTTCGACACGAAGAGACCGCCGGGCACGCGGACGCGCTGGACCGCCGGCCTGCCGGAGAACATCGCGTCATAATTGCGTTCGGCCTGCGGGAACGAACCCGGGCTCTCTACGCTCGAGCGACGCTTCTCCTTGGCCTGGGCCATCGCCGGGGTCGCGATCATCGAGATGACGGCGGCGCTGGCCGTGAGCCTCGCGAGGCTCTTCACCATCCGCTTGGAATTGAATTTCATGTCCATGTTCTCCGTATCGATCCCGATTATCAGCAGCGCGCGTAGCGACGCGTGGCTTCGCTGTCCTTGAGTTCCTTGGTCGTGAAGTAGATCCGACGACCGACCTTGTCCCTGAAGATCGGGACATTGCGCGCGCAGCCCACGAAGGCGCCTCCATCGGAGATGAGCGCCGCGACCGGATCCTCGGCCTCGACGACCGCGGTCACGCCCGCGCCGCCAGCGATCGGGCTACCCGCGGGAGCTCCGGGCTGCGACGGAATGGCATCGGTACCGGGCGCACCGGGGGCGGCCGGGGTTCCCGGTGCGCTTTCGGCCGGTGCCGGGTTCTGAGCTTCGCGCTGGGCCTGCTGCTCCTGGTATTCCTGACGCGCGATCTGTTCGATCTGAGCGCGTGTCAGACCTCCATTCGATCGCGGAGCGAACGGATTCTCCTGAGCGACTGCGACGTCCGACACCATCATCAGCGACAGCGCGGTAAAAACGATGCGGGCTTTCATTCAACACTCCACGTCAAAACTGTTCGCTTCCCAAGGACCGACACGGGACCGATCTTCACGCAGTTATAGGACGAACTCCAAAGGCTCCCAACCATCCGGAAAACTTTTTTTGACGATCGTCAACTGTGCCCGATTTACGCATGCATGGGCCTGTTTTGGCGGAGGGGAAAAGCATCCTATAAGCCGTGCGAGAAGCAGGGAGCCAATCATGTCTCGCAATGCCATACTAATGGGAACGGAAGTGACGCCGTCCAACGGCGGCAAGCGCGATCTCGTGCATTGGCGCCCCGAAGCCACGATCAACGGGCACGGCCTCGTGGTCGGCGCGTCCGGCGTCGGCAAGACCCACCGCCTGCGTCTCATCGCCGAGAACCTCGCCTTCTCTTACGGAGCGCGGGTCATCGTCATCGATGTCCACGGCGACATCAACATCGACGGTGAGCAGAGGGCGGAGTTCAACGAGACATCGCCCTACGGACTCAATCCCCTGAAGGTGAATCCGGACCCCGCATCGGGCGGCGTCAACAGGCGGATCCGTGGATTCATCTCGATGATCAACCGCACATCGCACAAGCTCGGTGCCAGGCAGGAGGCCGCGATGCGGCGTCTCGTCGAGGACATCTACGAGAAGAACGGATTCGATGCCACCGATCCGCGCACTTGGGATCCCCGGAACAATCCGGATGCCCGGGGACGCTCTCGTAGCCAGGGCGTCTATCCCAACATCTCCGATCTCAAGCGTTACTCGCTCTACAAGTACAAGCAGCTCATGACGGGTGCGGGAGGCGAGGCCTTCAAGGCGCTCCAAGACCTGAACAAGACGATCAAGACGCTCAACCGTCAGGTCATCCGCACGCACAACGACGTAGCGGAGAAGCATGCGCTCGACTACCTCTCGCCGGAGGACACCGCGAAGCTCAAGAAGCTCCGGGACAAGGCGATGGGCTCCTACAGCGAGTTCATCAGCGCGGTGAAGACGGGCGACGAGGTCAACGATCTCCTGCGCTACACCGACATCCCCACGCTCGCCAGTCTCGTCGACAGGATCGACCATCTCGACAAGTCCGGCATCTTCAAGGACGCGCCGCCCGACTTCCGTTCCGGGCAGGGCATCCAAGTCTATGACATCCACTCGTTGGGACGCGACGAACAGCAGATGTTCGTGGACGTCCTTCTCGAGGATCTCTGGAACGAGCAGAAGGCGATGGGGCCGGTCTCGGAGCCGAACACGTTCATCATCATGGACGAGGCGTCGATCTTCGTGAACAACGATTCCGACCACATCATCAACATCCTGATCCGCGAGGCTCGCAAGTTCGGTCTCGGGATCATCTTCGCTTCCCAAGCCATCAGTCACTTCTCCGAGGACGTGCTCGCCAATGTCGGATTCAAGCTCATCCTCGGTGTCGACCAGATGTTCATCGCAGGCATGTCGCGCATGCTCAGGGTAGAGGCAGCGAAGATCGAAGCCATCCGTCCGAGGCAGAGCGCCCTCATCCAGTGCAAGGCGATCGGGGATCAGAGGAACGAATATGTCGACATCTACCTCTCACGCTGAGCCCTTGACGGTCCTCCGTCATGCTCGTGAATGCCGGTGGCTCTCCACTCCTCCTTTCGACGAGAGGATGAGCAGACGCATCGAGCGAACCCTCGCCGACGTGAAGGCGAGACTGCAGTCCGGGACCATCCTTCTCCACAGGACGCTCAGGATCTCCAGCCCACCGAGGAAGGTCGAGCTGGAGATGCTCCGTCTGGAAAGCGACGAGGATTCCGTGACGTTGACACCGATGAAGCTCGCTCACGGTCAGCGCAAGGACTGGGAGAACGTCTGCCCGGACCTCATAGCCGTCGCATCCGAGCTGGCGATGCGCTGGCCCGTGGCCGCAAGACCGGACGACATCGCACTGATGACCGACGGGTGCCATCTCTGGTTCAATCCCGGCCGCCCCGACGGATCCTTGCGATCCTGGATGATCGATCATCTCGACGGCTCGAGTCCCTGCGCCGTCATCCACAGGGGAGACGGGCCGATGCCATTCGATGCACCGCATACGGACGCGAACAGGGAGGGTCACTGAAATGAACGTATACATCATCAAGAAGGTCACCGGAGAAATACTTTCCGTGAACAGGACGATCACTGGTGTGGCGATGGAGGCCTACGGCCTCGATGTCACAAAAGTCGAAGGACGGAACGCCGAGAAGAACGAGATCGAGCGCGCCATGTCCTCCAAGCCCATGATCGAATGCCGCACATCGGATGATCAGGTCATCATCATCGAGCGTCATTATCTCGGAAACTGAAGGTGCCTCCAGTCCCTTCGATAACGCGCTGGGACGCGGTCTCCGGCGCGGACCTCGTCATCATGCTCGACCCTGGCCACTTCCCCATCGGGGCAGGGTGGTCATCTGCCGGGCTGTACATCTCCATGGAAGGAGGTCAGCTCGTCCATCTGTCGGGATCGGACAGGCTGATCACACACCTCGAGCGGAGAAATTCCATAATCGTGGTGGAAGCCGACGAAAGACCGTATAGAATAACCAGAATCAGGATACGGCGCATCGGAGGCGAAGAATGAATCTCTACGGGAAAAGGTCCGCAAGCACTCCCGAGAAGGAGCACGAGCAGGGCAAGGACAAGGAGAAGGACAAGGAGAGCATCTACGGGAAGCTCATCAAGCACGGTCTCGGCTCCATGACGACCAATGCCGTGCTCGGAGCGGTCGCCGAAGGTGTCACCGCCGGAGATCTTCCCGATGATCACGAATCCCTGTCCTCCCTGCCCGACATGCAGGGAGAGGTCATCCCCGGTCCCGCCGAAGGCGGAGGCTTCCTCGAGCGTCCCATCGCCGGAACCATGGCCGAATCATCCCTCGAGCAGTCCATGGAGCTCACCTACGGACATGACGGAGCGGCTTCGTCAGTCGGGGGCTCGGGTTCCATGACGGTAAACGGCCATACGATCGATGTTCCGGACTACCTTCCGGGAGCTGACTACGCCAAGCTCGCGATGGGCCAGTCCCTCGATGCGGGAGACGGTCTATCCATACTGATGGAGCAGGGGATGGGCGCCGGAACCCGCAATGCCATGTCGCAGAACGGCGGCGGGAGCAAGGATGACGGCAGCGAGGAATCATCCGGAGACGGGGGAAGCAGCGGCAACGGCTCCGGTTCAACCGGCAGCGACGAGAGCAGGCTCACCGAGAGAGCCGTCGGAATGGACGACCCCCTCGCCTCCCAGGCCTACACGACCGAGAGCGGCAAGGACGAGAATCCCGAAACCAAGGCGGAACGCGCCAGCAAGGAGAATGAGGAGATCCAGCTGGAGAAGGAAAACCTGGAGATCGAACACCGGGCGGAACTGCGCGAGGCACTGAGGACACAGGATCTGGGGACAGCCATCACCGAGAGGACCGGAAAGCACGGATCGCTCCGTCTCGAGACCCAGTTCGAAGCCCGTAACCCCGACAACGACCTGGAACAGAAGAAGGGTGACGAGCACATAACCGACGTCATGCGCTCCCCCAGATCGGCGACCAGGACCGACAACGACCAGATCCATCTCCTGACGCTCCTCCATGAGCAGGAAAAGGACAGTGACAGGGGAATCAGCCGGTTCTGACCAACCGAGGCATCTTTCATGGAAATCACGCAAGGGGCCGCACATGCGGCCCCTTTTCATTGGAGAAGAGAAAATGGATCCACGCACACGACGTCAGTTCTATGCGAAGACGGGCATAGCAGATCCCATCCCGCCCATCGCTCTCCAGCGCGAATGGCAGTATATCGATGACCGTCTTCCGCCGGAGGGCGAAGCCGACGGCGAGTTCAAGACCTTCACCAGCTGGGTGAACCATGCCGCATCCTGGATCGGATGGACCGGTGCGAAGTGCTTCGATGCGAAGGACCGTCCATGCAGGATCGGAGGCGATTTCATGCGAGCGCGCGACGAGGACACCTTCCCCGTCCGCTGGTACTTTCCCGACAGGTTCCCCACCCCCGTCATCCCGACGAAGGGCGAACTGGCTGCCCTGCGATACCTGCAGGGGACGCCGAAGGCCGACATCCGCGACATCCGCAAGATACCCGGAGCCGGGAACATGAGCTGGAAGCGCTTGGCCCTCCTCCTCGGAGAAGGCAACATCGGCCCCGGAGACAATGTGAGACAGATCGGCTCCGACGGTCTTGATCTCTGTCACGAATATACCGATCGCGCGACGAGGGCACGCAATGTCCGCTGATTCGCGATCCCAGCGCTGGCGTGATCGGCGCATGAGCTTCACCGGCAAGAGCCGCGTCATCGATCCGTCCATCCATGCGGTCGATGTCATACCCTGTCACAGCGTCGCCAAGCCCTTCGTGGAACGACATCACTATTCGTCCAGTTTTCCTGCCACGCGATTGTCCTGCGGCCTGTTCCGCAACGAAGGAGGGCGGTCATCACTTGTCGGGGTCGCCAGTTTCTCGGTCTCGATGAACTCCGCGGCCGGTCCGAAATACACCGGAATGGACGACGGGTCGTCAGTGGAGCTCGGCAGACTCGTGCTACTCGATCATATCGAGGGGAACGCGGAGAGCTGGTTCATGTCGAGAGCGTTCTCCCTGCTGCGTGCGGAGAAACCCTCGATCGAAGCCGTCTACGCCTATTCCGACCCCGTTCCGCGCATCGATCCCGAGCACGGGTTGATCATGCCTGGTCATATCGGCGAGATCTATCAGGCCCTCAACGCTCAATGCCGAGGACGATCGCGCTCCAGGACACATTACACGACCCCTGATCAAAAGCTCTTCAGCGAGCGGGCGCTATCGAAGATCCGCCTCGGGGAGCGAGGATCCGACTATGCCGAAAGGGACCTCATGGAGCGCGGCGCTCCTCGACGACTCGCAGGCGAAACCGGCCGGGACTGGATCGGTCGTCTCATGGACACCGGCTTCATCGGGACACGCCGACATCCGGGGAACTGGATATATGCATTCGGTCTGACGCGGAAGGCCAAGGCCAGATCCAGGTCCATGCCCACGGTGGAATATCCCCGGAGGACCGGTAATGGACGGGATGTGAGCAATCGGCAGGACGAACTCGATTTTGCAGCCTGAACATCCGATCCTATAATGCGTCCATGGATATCGACCTGTCCAGAGTTCCCGAAGAGATCATCAGTTCGAGGCCTCCGAGCTTCGATCTCCTGGGGGAATCCACGCGCAGATGGAAGGTCGTCTACATGACGCCTCCCTGGCTCTTCAAGCACAGGTCCAAGAAGGGCGACACACGCAAGCCGGGCGGAGTCGACACCACGACGCTCGGGTTCTCCGATCTGGCCCGTCTTCCCATGCCCATTCTCCTCGAGAAGGATGCGGTCGTGTTCATATGGGCGCCCGACACGCAGCTGAACCGGGTCCTGTCGCTGTTCGACATCTGGGGGCTGCGCTACAACGGCTTCGCGTTCTACTGGGCCAGGACCCGCGAGGACACCGACCTTACGGCGATGCATCACGAACGTGATCTTCCCATGGCCACCGGTTACATCACGCGCAGCAATCCCGTACCCATGATCATGGGCGTCCGCGGAGAGCCGTCCCTCAGGAAGCACCTGCAGGAGGACGGAACGCGCAAGACGCGCAAGGACATAAGGAAGCTGCAGTTCGCTCCGTATACCTCCGGAGGAGCACACCCACGCTTCAGGACCATGGTCGAGCAGATATACGATGGTCCCTATCTCGAGCTGTTCGGTCCCGGTGGCGGAGAATGGGATCACTGGAACGTGCTCTAGCGCCCCTCTTCCTGAGGATATGAGAGAGAGATTTCTGTTGAAGGAGGGGAAAAGGCCTCCGGCAGACTGACTCTCTGGAATCTCTCCAAGAAAGGAAAAGGATATGAGCTGGGGATATCGACTATCGATCCCGGAAAGCGCGCGCGCGAATGGAATCGAGGATGCCATGAAGTTCCATGGCAGGGTCGTCACCACCGGACGACAGGTGCCGTTCCTCGAGCGTCCCGGCGGTCGTTCGCAGTGGGGGCTGTCGCGCTACGGGCAGACCATGTTCAGCGGCAGCAAGCCACGGATCTTCTGGAACGCGAAGCGCGAATCACTGAAGACGAACGAGAAGTGGTCCCGACTCCTTCGCATGCGCGTCCTCATTCCCGTGGATGCCTACGTTGAGAGCTCTCCCACGCGGCGCTGGATGTCAGGCGAGCGGGCATGGGTGCCAGGTCTGATCGATCCCTCGCGTGACGGCGGGATCGTCACCATCACCGAATCGGTCGATCACGGCGGTGTGCCCATTCTCCTCGATCAGGAATCCGGTCTCGCATGGCTGAACGCCAATCAATGGGACGCCGTCTCGACCCTCGACGGAAATAGGGTCGAGTTCACCCAGGCCGACATATTCCTCTCGGCCAAGCTCGACACCGAATCGAAGGCAAGTCCTCCGGTCACCGGGAGGAAGGCAGCCTGATCCATCCTCAAAACAGTTGACCACGAAGACCATGCGGCGCACACCACCGGACAATGAATCCAATGGAGTGCGTCGCACATGGTCGTCCAGTTCGTGATAACGGCAATACTCAGCTTCCTCCTGGTAGTCGTCACCCTGGTGATACTCCACGAGTTGGGACATTATCTCGCCGCACGGGCGTTCGGCCTGATCCCCAAGGCGTTCTCCGTCGGCATGGGTCCGGAACTGGCCGCTGCCGTCGACAAGAAGGGAACACGCTGGAAGCTCAGCGCCTTCCCAATCGGAGGATACGTCAAGTTCGCCGGCGAGATGCACCCGGTCCCGGGTAGGGAGTCCACGGGAGAGAAGCACGATTTCTCCCTTCTCCCACGATGGAAGAGAGCGGTCATCATCGCGGCCGGGCCTGCGATGAATCTCGTCATCGCAGCGATAATCTTCCTCGTTCTCGCGATGTCCTTCGGCAAGGTGGTGGTCGAGCCGCGCGTGTCCCATGTCGACATCGATGGTCCGGCCTACGCCTCCGGCATCAGGGACGGCGACGCAGTCGTCGGCTGGAACGGCGAACCGGACCCCCACATGCAGACCCTTTCGAGGTCCATCCGGATGAATCCCGGCGAACCGATATCCCTGACCGTCGAGCGTGATGGAAATACGAACACGCATGAGATGACCATCCGAAGGGATGACATGACGGACGAATTCGGCAACCGATACGAGGTCGGGACCCTCGGACTGTCCTTCCCGCAGCACAAGCAGGAAGTCCGCGGTCTGGCCGACGTGATCGATGTCTCTCTCACCGAGACGGTCAGGCTCTTCCGCCTGCAGATCGTCTCCGTCGGACAGATACTCACAGGGAAGAGGAGTCTGGACGATCTGAGCGGACCCATCCGCATGGCGAAGATGAGCGCCGAACAGCTATCCCTCGGGTGGATACAGCTGGCCTACTTCGCCGCACTCATATCGATCGCGATCGGCTTCATGAACCTCCTGCCCATACCTGGTCTGGACGGAGGATACCTTGCAATCTACGCTTTCGAGGGCGTCTCCGGCAGGAACCTCGAGGAGATGACTCTCAAGAGAGTGGTCGTCTGCGGATACGCCATACTCGCCCTGCTCATGGTCTTCTCCTTCACGAACGACATCAGGATCGTCTTCCTGGGAGGATAGGATCTCGGGAATTGCCCCTTGGGGTGGAAAAAAGATACGAAAGAGGAGAACGTCATGGGGAATCTCAGGACAATGGCGCGGCCGGTTGCCGCAACCGCATCGCGAGACATCGTGCCGGTGCCCAATCGCGAGACGTTGCCCACCGTGCAGGATCAGGTCAGCGGCGCACAGCAGGCGCATGCCGTCCTTCCCAACGGACAGAACATCAGCGTCGTCACCAACCACAACATCCATCTGCCCTTCAAGGACTGGCTCCTCCGCGGCATCCTAGGCTCCGTGGGATCGCTGTTCGCATTCCCCTTCCGGGTGGTCGGCAACGCCATCAACGGCCTCGTCGACGGCGTCATCGGGATCGTCAAGATGGCGATCATCCTCATCCTGGCGCCGACCCTCATCTGGCTCGGGATGCAGCTTCTCGCAGAGATGAAGGAGCAGGAGAGCATCGAGGCGGGCACCGCCACGGTCGTCGACCATGCGGGATCCATGGTCTCCGGGATCGGCAAAGGGTTGGACGGGAAGAAGGGCGAATAACGCCTTCCTTCCCGTATTCACCAGCTCATGTAACGATCATGCGTTGAGATACTGCTTCTTGCTGGTCGTGGCGGCCACCAGCCTGTCATAGGTCTTCCCGTCACGACCGGCAGTGGTCGCATTCACGGCCGACAGATACATGTCGGGAACGACATCCACGGATGACAGATGGAAGAATCTGTCCTTCTCCGACTCGAGATCGAAGAACGCATCCGGGTCCGATCTGGCCAGATCCAGCAAGTATGAGGCCTGGAGCGGATCGAGTCCGAAACCGATGCACAGGGTGCGGATGCCCACCACACCGGCCGACCGCTCGATCACCTCGAAGTTCATGACGACAGAGAGGCCTTCGATGGGCTTACCGATCCCCAGCGAGTTCAGCCCGTCAACGACCATGGCGAACCAGTTGCGGCCCGCCGGCGTATCCAGATCGACATCCCGCTTGGCGGCGTTCGAGAGGAGCGATACGGTACTGGCGGTCCGTCTCCGGTCGAACTTCACGGACCTGTCCTTGCGTGAAAGGAAGTCCTTCTCCGAGAAGACCGGGAGCTGAGGGCATTTTCCACCGGACATTCTCGCCCTCAGCAGGTCCCAGGCCACCGGCCGCCTGAAGAACACCGACTCCGAGAGGGGAAGATTCGAATCCTGCGATATGTCCCTGATCTCATCCCAGGATAGCGCCGCGATCGTCACGAACACCTCGGCGTCATCGGACCTCGGATCCGTCGAGGTCCGTGACGACAGCAGCTTGGGGATCTCGTCGAGAAGCAGGAACTCCGTCTTGTCCTCGTCCACGATGGACGCGACGGTACGAGCCACGTCCTCCGAAAGATCGGCCGCGATCGGCACCATGATCGAGGAACCCATTCCCTCGATCACCGCGACGACACCCCACTCCTCCCCGGCCTTCTGCAGGCGCGTCGGCTCGTCCTCGGCCTTAAGGCGTTCAACGGTCAGGCCACGCAGGCCGATGGAGTTCCATCCGTGATCATCCGGATAGACCGGTATGAAGGATCGCTCGGACGCGACGCCGATGGCCTGCTTAAGGGCGATCACCACAGCCCGCTTCGGATTCTTCGGATTGCTCGGAAAGTCCAGACCCCATCGGGCCACGACCTTACGGGATATGTCGGTCAGCTTGCGATCGAACTTGGTCATTTCTTCGGTCATGAAGGATCCCATGGGTGTGTGCATTCACCCCTGACTTATAGGAAGGAAAGACAGCCTTCCCAAACTGTCCTCGACAGATCCGTCAGGCCTCAGTTGTGATTGTTCCATTCCGTCCGGAATACCTGCGAAAAGGAGCCGTCGCCGTTCTTCCTGAAGCAGGCCGTGTCGAATATCTCCCAGCCACCGGCCTGCTCGTTCTCGACTGCGCCGGTCTGCATCGTCACGTAGCACGCACCCGAGGCGGCAGCACACTGATCCACGAACGTCTGCGGTTGCTCAGAAGGATCGTTCACCCAGACGCGGCCACCGTATGTGTTGTATGAAGGATCACTGGCATCGCACGGATTCGTGCTCGCGGTGCAGGAAAGGAATCCTGCATCGAAGTATTCCGGATCAGTGACGTTCGGAAGGCCGTCGGCAGTGCCGTCCGGCGAGATCGAAGTCGCGCCGGCATGGCATTCGAAGTAGTCGTTGTCCTCGCTCCACTCTCCGTATTCGGTGTGAGGCAGGCGCTGCTCCTGCCAGCAGTTTCCTCCTGCATTTATGCAGGCAAGTTCGGAAGTCATTCCCGAGCTCTCTTCACCTGCACCTCTTGGATGACCATTGCTGTAGCGATGGTATTCTCCGGTTGCGATGAGCGTTCCGCCTTCGCAGGTATCACCTGTCACCTGCTTGCTGTAGGCCGTGCAGTGAGGCAGGACCGTCGGGGGAGTCGGCGTCGCGGGAGTGATCGACACTGCATCACGGAGGCAGTCCCTCGCCGGAGAGTCACCGTAAACACACCAGCCGTCCGCACCGAACGTATACTGCTTTCCGTGCACCGTAACCGCGGTCGTCTGATTGGGTGCCGTGCTAACGGATGACGATGCTCCGTAGCACGACGACACGTAGGACGCCGTCGAGCCGTTGTTGACGTAGGACTTCTCCATGCACGTCGCACCGAGAGACGCGCAGTCTGCCGATCTGTCCACATTCGACGAATTCACCAGGCTGGATATGACGTTCGATCCGGAGCAGTATTTCGGACCGGAGCATCCCACAGTGCGCGTCGCGCTCTCGGAGTTCGACGGCCTCAGTTCCGGATTGCACTCATCGTCATCCACCACCGTGTCGTAGCCATTCACGCACGAGACGCTGCGCGAGCGCGTCGCCGCGCCGCAAGTGGCGCTCCACGCGCCCCATTCCTCTGTCGCCCACTCGAAGTTGGTGAGTTCCGGGTCAGGGCACGCACCAAGGTCCGCGATCTCCCTCACCGTGATCACGGTCGCAGTCTGACCTTCGCAGGAGACTCCGGGAGACAGGTTGGTGCAGTAATCCGACACCAGTTGGCTGCATGCAGGATCCGAGAGATTGAGCGCGGTGCCGTCCGACCTCCGGCAATATGCCTGCCTCGTCCTCTGCACGGACCCACAGGTGCCGGAATAGGACGACCAGTTCGAACTCTCCATCGCGATCGTGCAGGCCCTGTAGTCCTGCGTCTGCCTGCTTTCCGCGGGACGGGTCGAAGGATCGCAAGAGAGCTCCTCCTCGGGCACATCACCCGACTGGGCGTTCTGCGCCTCGCAGGTCACCGTGATCGGGATCGTGACCGTCCCGCAGCCCGGAGGAACGGAACCTTCCGATGTCTCCCAATCGGCGACACAGCCCGATGTCTCGGTGCCAGGCCGGACCCACTGCGCAAATCTGATATCGGAAGGCGTCACGCCGTTCGGGCTCACCGGAACGAGGTTCTGGGAGTAGAGCGCGGAATAGGCGTCAACGCTGCAGTTGGAAGGGTCGCTCGGCACACCGTTCACGCGGCACTCGATCGCAGCCGGAGCTGCCGACGGATACGTGCAGGATGCAGGCGTCGAACCCTCGAAACCGAAGATGCGCCAGATACCGTCACCTCCCATCGCGCCCGTGGCCACTCTCTCGGCGCCGACGGACACCAGCACCACCTCGCTCGAAAGCTCGCAGTTCATCGAACCCGGGATGGTCTGGGGACGAGGGCCCGCGACGGCACCCGAACCCGGCATCCCGATGAACGCTCCGCATCGAGCCGAATAGGAGGAGGCATCCTCCAGACACACCGAATCGGGGACGGCGATCATCGCATTCGAGGAGTCCATCGCCTCGCAATGCGCGTTGGCCGGCGCAAGCGAACCCGTGCAGACGGACGAATCGGAGGTATCACTGACCCAGCGCGGACGCGTGAAGTCGCAGGTCTCGGGGCACGGGTTCGAGGGTCCACCGCATGTCGACGGACCGGGAGCGCTGGAGGGCGATGCCGGAGCCTCGAGCGGACGCCGCATCACGATCCTGGATCCGTCCTGCGCCATGGCGGCCGATACATCGAGCATTGCGATGGGAAGGGCCAAGGAGGCCAGAAGGATCTTTGCGCGCATGATTTCCTCTGATTCGATCAGCAGTTTTCAGGATGACACTACTATCTCCATGCCCGACAAGGCAAGGAATATGATGCGGTCTCCGGAGTTGGGAAAAATTTTCGTTCCATCCTAAAACGTCCACGTGCTATCATACGCGAAACACACGCATGCAAGGACGAAGGACATGGAAAACCGGTATATCGAGAACTTCCAGGTTATCGTGGACGAAGCTCATAGCCAGGAGCACAGCGTGCGCTGGAAGGCCGCCGTCTCCGATCTCAGGCGGATCCACCCCAATCTTCCCGATGTGGCTGCAGTGGCCGCGCAAAAGCTGCCCGCCGCCGATCCGGTCATGCTCGCCAATCGTCTTTCGAACACCGCTCCTCGCGAGATAGCCGGTATCGGAAGCGACAAGATGAATGACAGGGAATTCACCCTGGCCGTGCGCAGGACGCACCGCAGCGTCTCCATCCAGGAGGCCGCAAGCCACATCATCGGCGAAAGGGAGGGGGTCGCGAAGGCGAGTGACTTCATGTCGCTGAAGAAGGCCGTCGACGAAGGGAAGCAGAACCAGTCCGGCCTCGTCGCGATCGAGACCCTCAAACGCCAAGGCATCGATGCGCGCAGGATGCTCAAGGACATGACGCCTGCGGAGCTGAAGTCGGTGTCCGTCGGAGCCTTCGATCGCGTCGCGGATGGCAACAAGGACAGACTCACCGCCGCTCTCGAGATCCAGAGCGAGGATCAGGCGCCCGCCCGCGCCCCGGTCGTGAGCGCTCCAGTGATGCGATCGGCGCGTCCCCAGCTCTCCTCGCCTCGCCGTCAGCCCACCTTCGGTCGGCGCATGGAGGCCCATCGCATCGCGGCAGGAGAGGCCATGGCGATGTAGCTGGTGGCCGACCTGTTCAACACCCGTTTGCAAAAGGGGTCTCCGGCATCCTAAAAGGATGGATCAAGGAGGCCCCTTTTTCTATGAAGAGACACATCGCAACCGCTCTGGCCCTGGCAATGATCACATCGCAGCCGGCAGCCGCACAGGCACAGGAGCCCGTCGCCGAGCAGACGAGTCCCGAACCGCTTACACTCGGTGAATGGGCGGACCTGGCACGGAACGAGCGGCAGGCAATGATCCTCGCCGCGGTCGAATCACTGTTCCTCGCGGTGTCAGATCATCCCCAGCATTCCGAGATCATGGACGAGCAGTGCCTCTCGGGGATCACACCCAGGCATGTCGAAAAGGTGATGGTGGAGGTCGCCAAGGAAAGACCCGATCTGCCCTTCGTCGACACCTTCCTGGCTCTCACGGGCTGTTACGGGAGCGCAGCGCAATGAGGATCTCGACCGCCCTCGGGTCCGCGATCCTCGGATCCACTATCCTGCTTGCCCCCTGCGTCCTGCATGCGCAGGAAAGTCCTCAGGAAGTCCTCGACCAGGTGCAGGATGAAACATCGCGCGAGGATTCCGACAGCGGAGTGAAGCCGCCGTTCACCGTCGCCTCCTGGAATTCCATGACCCAGAAGGGCCAGATGTCCTACATCCGGATCACCATCGAGGGTCTTCGCTGGTCTCCCCGATATGCGGCATGCAGAGCTCTCACTCCCGAGCGGCTCATCGATGCGGTAAGACTCGATGCAACGGGCGGCGAGCCCGATGGACCGCTCCTCATGCACGTCGCCAGTGCGGCAGTGAGGCTATGCACCTGACTCGTTTTGAAAAGACGATCAATCATCCTAGAAGAACACATCAATTCCAGGGAAGCCAAGCACATGCCACATCACATCCCCATTCCCGCCTCGGTCAAGCTCGCTCTGAACGGCGTGAACTACGGGAAATTCGACATCTACCCCGAAGCCAAGCGTGGTCCGGACGGTCTCGAGATCGTCGGATGGACGACGAAGGATCGCGACGGTGTCGATCGCAAGCTCTATGACATTCTCGCACAGTCGGTCCTCCCGCGTTCGATCATGAACGCCGTATGCCGCTACACCTTTGAGAGCGACGAGCATCCTTCCGTCGGGGTCGTCTTCGAGGTCGGCGGGGAGAGCTGGATTCTCCATATGCGGGCGATCGAGAAGGAGTGGGAGGTCGTCCACTACGAGATCGAGATCGACGGGGAATGGATGGAGATGATCGACACCTACGTGGGGGATCTCATCCACGAGGATCTCTTCATCTTCGCTGAGAACGAGGTCAGGCCTTCGGCCGATTTCGGCAACGAGGGCGCGGTATACGAAGAAATGAGCTGAGAGGAAAACGGCATGGATGCACAACGTCTCGCGCATCTTTCGGAGATGGCGGACTGCGACGAGGACGTCGCGCTCCAGCTGCAGTCGGAGGTCTACCTCGATCTCCAGCTCGAGGTAGACAGGAACAGGCGCTCCTTCGAGGAATGGATAGAGGAAGAGGGCCGGCGCTACCTCGCCCCCAAGGCGGAGAAGCCCGACAGGGAGGAGATCGACAAGCTCGCCGAGGAGGTCGACTTCTAGGTCACTGGCCGCTGTAGGTCATGTCCACGCCCATCCCGCTGCCCTTCAGGGAGAGGACGCCCTCCCTTGGCATCGCGGCGGAGAAGCTCCGGAATCCACGCAGATCCCTACCGGGTTCATCGAGCGTCCCGGATATGGAATCCTTGCCCAGGACCATGGTCCCCGTGCTCTCCGCTATGATTATGTCCATCTTCGGGCCTCTCTCGCGCAGGGTCATGTTCACGGAACCATCATTCGCGAAATCGACCACGAGATGACGCCTGTCCTGCCCCGGCAGCACTCCGGTGCGGGACTGCCAGCGACCGGCCACCATGCGCATCTGCGAGACTTCCGCCTCGGGCCTCACCAGATCAGCCTCCGAGGCGTCGGTGCCGTTCTCGCTCCCACACGCCGAAGCGAGCATCACGATGCACAAGGGCAGAAGAAATCTTTTCATGACGAACCTTTCCTTCCCCGTATTCTAGGAAGGAAACCGAAAGTCACCAAGCCTCCACAAAAAGGCCGTGCGTGCTTTGGCGCAGGAGAAAAGCAACCTATAACGCCAGCATGAACGAGGCACCAGGAACGACGGCCGCAAGGGCCAGGACAGTGAACGACGGGGTCGGGCACTCCCATACCATCAGCGTCAGCGGAGGAGAGATGATCCTTTCCGACGCCCTCGATCCCACGGTTCAGGTCAGGATGAAGAAGGACGAGGCCGAGATATTCCACGCCTTCCTGTCCGTCTCCCTCAAGATGCCGCATCGATCCGACTTCAGCGAGGATCTGCGCGACGGGAGACGGCTCACCCTCATGGAGCATGGAAGTCCCCATGTCAGGCTGACCGGGGATACCTGGTTCATGGACATCTACCCGCCATCCTGGGAGCCTCTCCTGTGCGAGATATCGCTCGTGCTTCCTCGTATAAGGGACTGACGAATGGAACTGATGGATTTCACGACCGCGGACAGGTCCCAGCTCGAGAGAGTGTGGAAGGCGATCGCCGACGAGATGGGTGACGATCGCTTCTTCACGAGCAAGGAGCTCGACTACCTTCCTCGCATCCTCGACAATCAGGAGCAGGTCCTGGCGTTCTCCTCGGGCCTGCACAAGGGGAACACGTGGCTCATCGTCCTGACGAACGAGCGGGTCATCTTCCTGGACAAGGGCATGCTCTACGGTCTCAAGCAGAGCAGCATCGAACTCGAGCGGGTCAACAACTTCGACAGCGAGAAGGGCCTCATGTTCGGCCGGATATCGATAGGGTCGAATGCCGAGGTCTACGAGATCACGAACGTCTGGAAGAAGACCGTCGATCCCTTCACCAAGAAGCTCCGGGAAGCCGTCAAGGCGAAGCAGAACCGGCAGATCATGAGATCGCCCGGTACGGGCGGTCCCCCTTCCGAAACGGTCCCTCCCGGGATGCCCGAGGGAGAAGAGGACCACGGTCTCGTGGAAGGCGACTACGAGGTGTATACGCCTCCTCAGGAAAGCGGGCCGCTGGCTCTCCATGCGTTTTCCGATCCGGAGCAGGATCAGGCGGGACAGGATCCACCGAGCGCGCCCAAGGGCAATCCCGCGATGCAGAGGCTCGCCAAGGCCGGCTTGGCCTGACATGAACATCTGGGTCGCCGTAGGCGTGATCGTGGTGATACTGGCGCCGCTCATCTGGTTCGCCGGCGGTCTCGTCCTCAAGATGATCTGGCAGTTCTGGACCATGATCTCCAGCCTCGCCATCGGCGTCTACATCCTCTGGGTCAGCGGCATGGATGGCTTCATCGCCTTGCCCGCCTCGATCCTGACCGGGATTCTCGCCACCTGGCTGTGGCAACGCACGCGGCTCTTCCTGCGTGTCGACGACCGTCTCGGACGGATCGTCTTCTTCGACTGACGGTCCACCAGACCACCCATTCCAACAATCAGGAGAAATACGATGGCCTACGCCGTCTGCATGCGCGCGCGTGTGCTCAACCTCGAGCACTGGAGGGACAACTCCCTCACCGGGACACTCGAAATCCAGGGCTCAGAATACGAGTTCAAGACCCGGGGCCACATAGCCAAGGCCATCAATGCGCAATACCGGGACGTGTCCTGGAAGCCGCAGGAGGGAGAGGAAGTCATCCTCGATGGCGATGTGAGCGGGAGCCGCGTCATCATGGACCATGTCGAGCCTTGGCGTCCCCAGGACTTCAGGATCCTCGAACGACATGAGGACCTGCAACGAAGGTTCGTCACCGAGGCTCCTCGATTTCCCACCATGACGAAGATCATGCGGCAGGACGTCCATGATGACGGGGGCACCGAAATCCGGGTCATCAGGTGGATGAAGGCAGCCCAGGCGACCCAGGGCCGGCGCATGATGGCCACGATCGTCTCCGCCATCATCGCGGAAGACGAGATGCGGTTCGCGATGAGAAATCGCTCAGGAGCAGCGATGCTGCCCTTCGACAAGGTCGCGGTGCTGCCTCTCCTCGCCGGAGGACTCGGCATACCCTTCCTGACACTGGATGCACCCGCGCCCACACCCGCACGAAAGCCCGCGATCGTCGCCGGGGACCCGAACAAATGGCGCCCCGGCGTCGACTACAGACCCGAAGGCATGCCCGAGCGCGATCCCTTCGATGACCTCGCCCCCATCACGGGCCCCGTCGTCTACGATGACATCCCCTTCTGACGGAGAACACCCTCATGAAGCTCACCAGGACACAGAGAAACTCCCACGCGACCGCCGAACGCATCCTTGGAAGCGGCAACGCCCATCATGTCGACGAGCGGCGCGCCGTCATCGACGGATGGCACGAGGGTGCGGCACACAACAATGCCGCCAACAGCGCATTCTTCACGCCATGGGACATCGGCTTCCACCTCGCTCTCAACGTTCCGCAGGGCGGAAAGCTGCTCGACCTATGCTCGGGCATCGGAGGACTCACCGCCGCCGTACTGGACCACGGCCAGACGTTCGATGAGATCGTCCTGCTGGAGCTGAACCCCGACTATTGCGAAGTGGCCCGGAAGATCCTTCCCATGGCCGAGGTCATCTGCGGATCCATCTACGATGACGTCCTGCTGAGGGAGCTCACCAGTCGCGGGTTCCGCACGGTCATCTCCAACCCTCCCTTCGGCAACGTCTCGAAACCGAAAGGAGCGTCAGGACCGCGGTTCAAGGGCGAGGCCCATTACGAGGCCATCGACATGGTCAGCGACATCGCGGACTACGGCGTCTTCATCCTTCCCCAGCAGGCCTGTCCTTTCGCCTACTCGGGCCGGCAGGGATTCACCCGTATCGAAAACGAGCGCTACGATCGGTTCAGCAAGGCCACCGGCGTCGAACTCGAACTGGGCGTCGCGACGGATACGACCGTGCTCACGCCCTTCCGCTCGACGACCATCACGGTCGAGATCGTGATGGCCGACTTCAGCGAAGCCAGACAGAGAAGGCAGGAGGCACAGGGAGAACTCTTCGGAATCGCCGCATGATCCTAAATCTCCCCTACGCCGAGGGGGATTTTCTTCCTACAATGGCGACGTGAACGTCACAATCTTCAGCGACGCCTCCATCTGCCCCGGAACAATGGCCGGAGGATGGGCAGGATGGATCAAGAGCGATCGCGGAGTCCTCGAGATCGATGGCGCTTTCAAGGCGAAGCTGCTCGACACGACGATCGCGGAGGCGATGGCGGCTCTCAACTGCATCTGCTATGCCATCGCGCAGGACATGATCCAGGAAGGTGACGTCGTCGTCCTCGCCACGGACAACGACAATGTCATGAACGTCCTCACGGGGCAAGCGCGTCGCAAGTTCAGGCGCAAGGACGCCAAGAAGCGTGGATGGACAATGAAGGAGCTCCGCCTCTACGTGAAGCAGAGCAACGAACACATCGACAAGATATCGTCGATCTTCGACCGTAAGATTACGCAGACCGGTTTCGATCTCAGATGGAACCACGTCAAGGCCCATCGCGGGAAGATAGACAGGCGAGCAGCCGTCAATCACGGTTGCGACACGAGAGCCAGGCAGGCCATGAAGAAAGCTCGCAAGCTGGCAAGAAAATAGGCCGACCACCGAGGTGGCCGGCCTATTCCGATAATCACCGGTCCGTCAGCCTCCGGCGCGCTTGTTCTCCGCCTTTCGGAACACGACGATCAGCTTGAGCGCCTGGGTCAGCCCCTTCTCGTCGAGACCCGCCTGATCGGCGTAGCCACGCCAGTCATCCCACGAGAGCGTCTGACCCTGCATGATCGCAACCTGCGGCATGACGGAGAGCAGGCGACGGAAATCCGCCATCCAATCCCCCTGCAGCTCGTCCTTAACCATGAGATACATGGCCTTCTCCTTGGGCTTGCTCAACAGCTTCTCGATCACCTCGGCATTCTGCGAGTTCGGATCGAAGATCGCCGCGGCGTCCTCGATCCTCTTGAGGTTCAACGGCTGTCGCATCGAGGAGATGCTGCGGGCGAGCGACTCCCCGGTCTCGCCAGCCTTGATGAGCTGACGCTCCGCGAACCTCTGTTCCTTCTTGGCCCGCTGCGCCGCCATCTTCGCCTTCAGACTCATCTGTGATTTCCCTTCATTGCCGGAATTCTTTTCCGTGTCCCTTTTAGGATGGAAAACACCGCTACGACAAACGTGCGGTTAGGCCTTCTCTGGACGGGGTTAATGCATAAGCATTTTTGAAAGGAAAAAGAGCATGAAAAGCCTCGTCACCATCAAGAGCATCCTGCCTCTCCTCGGGACCCTGCAGGCCGGAGGCGTCTTCTCCAATCCCGCCGCGATCGTCGCCGAGGGATGGACCACCCAGTTGGGAGCCGCCGCGATCGAGGACGGTATCGATCTGTCGGACATGCTCTCGCAGTTCGACGAGATCACCAAGGCCACCGACTTCGAGACGCAGCAGGATGCTATGGCCACCGCATCGGCCATGCTCAACCAGCTGCTCGATGACATCCCGGCCGGCAACGTCCCTGTCTTCGTCGCGCCTCCGGAGGGCTTCCGCACCGTGCGTCTGCGGCTCGCAAGCAGCATCATCGGGAACATGGACGCATTCCGCCCCGAGCGCGCTGCCATGGAAAAGATGCTCAAGGACGCCGCGCTCCTCTCCACTCTCTCCCAGAGCGAACCGGAACAGGAAGGCGTCGACATCGTGAACGTGGCCGGCCTGGTGCACGATCTCGTCGATCGGAGCCAGGACGCTCCATACAACAGGCGTCTGGCCCTCCTGCGTCAGGCCCGCTCCACCATCGAAAGGATCGCTGCATGAACTGCATGACCGAGATCAAGACCGAAGGACCCTGGCCCCGTTTCACGGGGCTGGACGTCCGTCTGGTTCCCGACTGGATCGCAGCCAGTGTGGATGAGCTCACGGCCGCACACGGCGCCAAGATCAGGTCGGTCTACGTGGATCTCTACGCCCGCTACTACTACGACGACAATTCGAACATCGATCCTCGCGGCCACGCCGGCATCTCGCCGGTGGATCACCAGGACAGCGTCTCGGAGGACGAACTCGACCATGTTCCCGCCATGCGGCGCCTGGAACGACGTGCGGTGGATGTGTGGGACTTCGCCCCCTTCGACGCGGACGACGAAGGCAACACGACCGGTGAATTCAACTATCACTTCACTCGTGACGGCTTCGCCTATGAATGGAACCGTTCGGAGTTCACCGACGAGGCGGACTACGAAGCCCACGCCGTCATGGTCGACGGAGCCTGGGAATACGAGGAGCGCATCATCCTCTACGACTTCGAGGTGAGCGAGACCGTCCTGGCAATGGACGACACGGCGGAGATCATGCAGCAGATCTCCGCGGATTCCATGGGTCTCAAGACGATGCCCGACGTGACGCGCCTGACGCATCTCTACGAGCCCGACGATGACCGTCTGACCATCATCGCCAAGGGTGGCGGTCTGTTCGAACATCACGAGTCGAGCGTCGTATGACCTCGGTCGATCTCGAAGAGCTCCTCAGGGAGATCGGTGAGGAGAACGGCACGCAGATCGAGGAGATCGATCTGCGTCCGGACGAAGACGGAGGCTGGGACATAAGCATCAAGGCGGATGGCAATCCCTTCTCCTCGGAGGACTTCGGAGAGAGGGAGGGACAGGAAATTCTCGTCCCCCTGCGAGGCCGTGACTGCAAATATCACAGCGCCCGACTCGGTTCTGCCGAATCGAGCAAGTGGGAATTCGGAAAAGGCATCCCCGACGGCTGGCAGGCCGAATGGTGCTCGGCGGTGGAGGGGTATGACGAATACACAGATTCACCGGACACGCACAGGATAACCGCCTGGCTGGGCCCCGCAGATCTCTCGGAAGGGCCTCGCAGTGCGATACGGGCAGAGTTCGAGCAGCATCTGGCATCGGAGGCGTCCGGCGACCTGTTCCTCGTCCTGCGTCAACTCGACCACATACGACAGCCAATGGTCTCCCATCAGAAGGAGGCTCTCAAGGAATACGTCTCCGCAATAATGAGGAAGATAGCATGCCTCTGAACGCAAAGCAGATCGAAGACATCCTTCCCGGATTCATGGAATACGAACCCGAGGACATAGAGATCGAGGACCTGCAGATCCTCGATTCCAACAGGGTCAAGGCCTCCATCACCATCCAGGGTTCGCCACGCGACGAGGGCGAGCTCTTCGTGAGCGGTGATTCCTCGCTCGACATCTCCTTCGTGACGGGGAATTCCACCTCCGACAACGCCCCCACGGATACCGTATTCCGCACCGGGATCGTGATCGAGAAGCAGGACATGCATGAGAACCCGCATCTCGAGGACCTTCCTCATGACATGATCACGATCATGCTGTCCGGCAATCTCTCCGCCCCGGAATACTGCGACGATGAGAGCGATGGATACCTCAGTGGCATCATCTACATCGAGGCCGGATCAAGCGGCTGGGCGGAGGAGGAGAGCCGGAAGGACTGCATCCGCGACATCGAGTCCGCAGTCGAGGACATGGTCAGGACCACCAGTAACCAGGTCCGGACCCTTCGCGCCCTCGGACATCGCGAACCCGTGGCGCGTGATTCGATCACCGATCTGGTCAGGCACTGCCTGAAGGCGGCATGAGTCTCCGTCGGGTCCTCCATCCGTGGTTCGACACTCCCGAAGTCCATGCCCTGCGCGCTTCATGCATCTCCCAGGAAGCGGACTACATCAGTCACGAGCGCGGAGAAACGAGAGCCTGGAATTCCGTGAGGCTCGAACTCCATCCCGGTCAGCAGCTGCCCTGGATAACCGGTCCCTCCATAAGGAGGACGGACCCGGATCTGACCCGCCAGAACGACAGCATGATGCAGGATCTCCTGGATGCCAAGGGAATCGAGGAGGGGTTCCTCCGCGGTGTCGACCACTTCTGCCTGACCATCGGGAGGGATTCCCTCTGTATCAGCTATCATGTCGGAAGGGACAGGTTCAGGGTCAGCAGCGAGACGCGGGACCCGAAAGCAGATCCGGTCTCCTGGCTGACCGGGGGCGGGATCCATCTCGAGGCAGTTCCGCGCATCACCGCGACCGAGGAGGCCGAGATCGGCGGACGCCGGGCACATCTCCTCGAGCAATTCGAAACACGAGCCATCCGCAGGACCCTCCTCTCCTATGATCTAGACGAAGAGAGGGACCTGACGACCGCGATGGACGGACTCGATTTCACCCATTTCCAGTTCAATATGGAGCACACCCGATGAACGACATCGTAGACAAGGTCCGCAAGGCACTGTCCGAGGACCTCGCCGCCACCCAAGGAGAGGATCTGGTCGAATGGAACGACGAGACTCCCGGCGTCGCTCTGTCAGCCCTGTCCCGCGCCCAGGGCCTCCCTATCAAGGGATGGGGGATGAGGATCGACGAACAGAGCCTGGCCCAGGCTCTCATTCCCACAGGAATCGGGCATGTCGTCATCGACCTCGAGCAGGACCCCTTCTTCGAGACGCAGCATCGTTCGATCAGGATCGATTCCGAGACGGACAGGGCGATCGCACAGTCCGATGCCGAATACGCGCTCGAACTCATGTGGCCGGACGAGGCTCCAGACGCCATGCGACTGCTCGCGAAGATCGGAATGGAGATTGTTCCGGCGATCAGCGACTACGGCAACGCCGGGAATCTGACCTACTCGCGCAACGAGATGAGGCCCCTCTAGTTCGGAGGGAGAAGAGAACGATCCTCCCGAAATGGGGGGAAAAGGCAATCATTCCGGAAGGGAACAGGAAATGTACAACACAACGCCAGTCTCACTCGATGTCGCCATGAACCTCGCGCTGGCCTACATGAGAAGCGGCATCATCCCGCTTCTCATCTCACCGCCCGGAACCGGCAAGACGACCACCGCCGAGGCCATCGCGAAGGAGATGGGCGCCACGCTCCGTGGCATCCGGCTGAACAGCGTTCCCCCCGAGGAGGCGGTCGGTCTCCAGTATCTCGATCATGAGGCGAAGAGGACGATCCGTTATGCGCCCAGCTGGGTGCCCGACGAGGACGGCAAGGACGGCAATGTCGTGGTCTTCTTCGACGAACTGATGCAGGCTCCGGACGAATACCGAAAGGGCATCATGAGCGCGCTTCTGGAGCGCCATCTGGGAGATCACAGGATCCCGGACAACTGCTACTTCATGGCGGCCGGCAACAGCGTCGAGGACGGATCCAACGTCTATGAACTGGATCGCGCCACAGCCGATCGGTTCGGCATCATTCTCGTCCGACCCGATTTCGAGATCTGGGCGAACGGCTACGCCGAGAACAAGAAGGTCGATCCCGCCATCATGGGATACCTGCGCATGCGCACCGACCACTTCGATCTCACCGACGAGGAGAACGCGCAGGACAAGGTGATCAAGCCCAGCCCGCGTTCGTGGATCGCCGTCTCCGACTTCATCCGTCACTGCCGCGAGAACAACGTGGACACCGCAGTCATGAAGGCGGGTCTGATGGGCAAGCTCGGCCAAGAGATCGGGGACTCGCTCTGGACCCTTCTCGGCACGCTCGCCGACCTGCCGAGTCTCGAGGAGATGCTGAAGATGTCCCAGAAGCAGCAGGCCGAGAACACTCCGAAGAGCATGGACGTCATGTGGGCCTACGGTCAGTCCATGATCTGGTACGCAAGCACCAACGAGCGCATCCTCCAGGTGATCGATCTGTTCGACGCGTTCGACCGGAAGACCTCCATTCCGCTCGTGGAATGCCGCTCGAACGTCATGGAGAACATCCTCGACCGCGCACGCAACCTCCATGGCATCAAGGTCCAGGACAGTCCGCGGATCAAGGAGGAGCTGAGGAAGTGGCGCAGGGAAGGCCGCGAAGACGGCGACGGCACCAACGACAACCTCCAGGAGATGAAGGCGGCATGAGGAGGAATCCCGCTCAACGCAATTCCGCTCGCATACTCGAGGTCTATCCGATGATGGGCTCGACCGCGCTCTTCATGGATCACGTCGAGGGGGATGTCCCCATCGCCGCGACCAACGGACGGCAGGTGATCTTCGGCCCCGGCTTCATGCCATTGACGGAAGCGGAGAAGAACGGTGTCGTGCTGCACGAATACATGCATTGCGTGCTTTCTCACCCGCAAAGGGCCGGCCTCCTTCGGCTGAAGTTGCATGATGCATACTGCCCGACGGGCTTCAACATCGCCGCTGATGCCCTCATCAACCATGTCATCAGGGAGGATTCCGCACGGAGCAGCCTGCTGGCGCTTCCCGATGGGTGCATAGACATCAGGAAGATCCGCGAGGATCTCGTGACACTCGGCATCATCGACAAGGACGGACTGGATCCTGTCGCCACCAATGTCGAGACCATCTACGAGAAACTGATGCAGGCTCGCGCCATGCAACAGGAGGACGAAGACAACCCGAACGATGCCGCAGGCGGAGGGCCGGCTGAAGGCAAGAGGACCGAAGCCGAACAGAAGGCGCTCGACCGCATCGGGTCCATGTTCAACGATGAGCCCGACCTCGTCGCCGACAGTGGCACCCTCGAGGAGCTGAAGGACAGGATCAGGGAACAGACGGCCCGTCTCGACAACGCGCGCTCCTTCGGGAGTTCCAAGGGCGATCTTCTGGAAAGGATCAAGGGCGACATTCCCAAGGGAAGGGTCCCCTGGGAATCATCCTTCAGGACGATAACCGCCAAGCATCTCACGCGCGAGCGCAAGAAGACGAACCGCAAACCGAGCGGGTCCATGATCAGTCGTGACGCGATGGGTTCGCGTGCGGTATGGGAGCCGGGTCGGATGCGCACTCCCAGGCCGAAGGCACTGGTCATCTCTGACAGTTCGGGCTCCATCAGCATGGACATGTATCTGGGGTTCCTCGGAGAGCTATCGGGGATGCGGCGCAGGACCAACGCCACACTCCTCTTCGCCCTCGCCGACACGGAGCTCGGGGAGGTCCGTGAGATAACCGACACCACCGATCTCAGGGGACTGAGCCTCGAAGGAAGGGGCGGGACCAACTTCATAAAGCCGCTGGAGTCGGCCGAGGCCATGTGCGTCGATCTAATCATCTACATGACCGATATGGACGGACCGTTCCCGGATAGATGCGGAGTTCCCGTGATCTGGGTAGCACCCGAGGGGAAGGGCAAGGAGCCTCCGTTCGGAAGGCTCATCGAACTATCATGAAGGACGAAGACCACATGACGGAGAAGGACGAACACATCCTCGCGGCCGCGGATCACATACAGCGTCTCTGCGGGGAATATCCCGAATCCATCGAGCAGCAGGAGGACGGGCCATGCATCTTCACCGTGAAGATCCGCAAGACCGCCCTCGAAGTCTTTCCCTACGAGGAAGACGAGGAGCCTCACTACTGCATGGTGAACACCGAGATCAACGGCGACGAGAAGGGGTGGTACGAGGAGACGCTCCTGTTCCACAGCAGACCTCGCGACGGACAGGACGGCTTCCTGATCGAGGGCCTCTACGGTCGGAACATCGAGTACCGCGACGAGCCCGATGCCGAATTCACCGGCACATACCGTCTCGTCAGGGAGGATGACGACTGGGACGAGCTCTATGGCGCCACCCAGATCATGCACGACGAGCGGACCGCGGAACATCTCCTGTCCTTCGTCCACAACGAGATCAGGCTCCTTGGCGATCTCGCATCCAGAGTGGGCGGCACGCCTACGGGAGCGGTCTTGAAGCAACGCTATCGCGAGATGATGCAGGACAGCCTGCGCAGATACATGGGAGCCCGCTGATGAACGACATGGGTCATGCCTCCAGACGTTATCATCTCATGGTCCCCATCGGGGTGATGAGGGGTATGTTCGCACCGCAGACCGCCTTCGTCGGCATGGATCTCGAAGACGGGCGCTATCTGGTCCACCTCGAAGAACCCGGCGACGCGAGCAATGTGGTGACGCACGAGGACCGAATACGCCATGCCGCCGGGCGACTCCATGACAGCTATCCTACATCGAAGATGACCGGAGGAGACGCCGAGACCTTCCGGAAGGTGGGCACGGTGCTCTATCGAGACGGCATCGGGTGGCATATCGAGACACTGTTCGACCGGGAGGCGCTCGAGGCATGGGCGGACGGACCACATTGCGAGGGCGGAAGTCCCGCGCTTCACGAGGAGGCTCTCGTCCGGCGCATCAATCACGACATGACCAAGGGGAAGTTCGCATGAGAGGCAAGTTCATCGTATTCGAAGGCGGCGAAGGATCGGGAAAGAGCACTGCGACCCGCGAGGCCGTCGCTTACCTGAAGGGCAGCCACGACCTGCCCGTCGTCCTGACGAGGGAGCCAGGCGGCACTCCCAATGCGGAGATCATCCGCTCCATCCTCATCACCGAGGGTGCGACATACGACAGCATCTCGAACACGCTCCTGTTCGCCACTGCACGGAGGGATCATGTCCAGAAGCTGATCCGTCCCTCCCTCGAGGCCGGTCACTGGGTCGTGTGCGATCGCTTCTTCCTTTCCACTCTCGCCTATCAGGGCGCGGAAGGCGTCGATGCGGAATTCATCAGATCGCTCCACGCCTCGACCACGGACGATCTCATGCCCGATCATACCATAATCCTCGACGTCGATCCGAGAGTCGGACTCGAGCGGAGCATCGGTCGCCTCGCAAAGGAGGAGAACAGCGAGAACAGGTTCGAGGGATACGATCTCTCTTTCCACGACAGGATGAGAGCCACCATGCTCTCATACGATCTCTCGCCCCGCACCATCATCGATGCCTCACGCGCCCAGCACCACGTTCTCTCGGACGTTCTCGATGTCCTGAGAGGACTTCTGTCATCCTCCTAGGACGTTGAAAACACGCCTGCACCGGTATAACGGAAGGCAATCCGCCATCACTCTCGTGCTCGGCGTTCCATGCCCGACATGATGAATTTGGAGGAAGAGATGGGGGAAAGAGGAAAATGCGTGCTCGTCGTCGTGCACCCTGCTTCCGCGTGCGGCTCCGCTGACTTCAGCATGGGAGACATAGAGGCCGCCGAAGCACGCTATGCCCTGGGCAGGACCATTCACCAGTGGAAGGGTCCTGCAGTCGTATTCGACAATGAATTCAACGACGAATTGGCAACCTACGGTCAGATAGGGCTGGCCATTTCCGGTCTGGAAGACGTCAGGCGTTCCCATGCCTGCGCAAGCGATCCCATGTGGATAGATATCGCGCGCCAGGCGATCGGCGCCACGGATGGGGACCATTTCCTCCTCACCGGGGCATGGCACCATCCCGATGACCGTTCAGGATGCATAGATGCCATCTCGTGCATGCTCGATGAAGACAGGAAGACCTGGGAGATCATGCCGTGCGCCTTCCGCATATGATAGAGACGACGGTCGAGGGACTCATGGGCAAATGCCCCGAACTCGTCCTCCTCACCTCCGACGAGGAGGATCTCTTCGGCAGCGGGCAGCTGAGCGGAGCGGTCCTCAGCGCGGAAGAGGAGGCGCTATACCGCTACCTGCTCTGGCGAGTATGGGACAGCTCATTGCCGGTCCTTCTCGTCATCATGCTGAATCCGTCGACGGCCGATCACGACAAGAACGATCGGACCATAGAGACGCTGATCGCGAGAGCGAGGATGACGGGCCACGGGGGGATCCTCGTCCTGAATCTCTTCGCCTGGCGGGCCACGCAGCCCTCCGAGATGAAGAAGGCATCCGACCCGGTCGGACCGCATAATGACACCGCCATCGACACGGCTCTCGAGGCCGAAGACTGCGTCCTCCTGTGTGCATGGGGGACCCACGGAACACACTTGAACAGAAGCGAGGAAGTGCTTTGCAGAATCGTGAAGAAGGGCAGGAGTCCCGTCACCCTGAAGATTTCGAAGGACGGACAACCCGAGCATCCTCTATACAAGAGACTCGAGCAAGGCTGGTTTCCCTTGCCTCTGTCTGGATCGACGAACTGAGCGCCACGCTCGTCGCGATGCTCGATGCCGGAAGGACCAAGCGGAACGACAAGGAATGGGAAGGTCTGCATCCGGATTTCATCCGGCGCGGTCACCGCGTCCGTCTCATGCGTCGCGCTGCCGGGCTGGCCGTCGTCATGACCGCCGTCTCCGCAGTACTCACCGCCAACGACACCCATGGCCTGGAGGGATTCCTAAAGACCGCGGCAACGGTCGTGATGGGCATCGGACTGTCGATCTTCATCTGGAGGCAAGCTCTCTCGAGCGCCAGAGAGCTTGCCTATCTGCTACATCGTGAGCTCTCCGAGTCATTCCCCGATGAGGACATCGACATCGGGGACATCGATCACCCCTCGGTGATCTTCGCACCATGGATACCGGACAAGAGGAGGAAACTGAGGGACGTGCTCATGCCTTTCGCACTGAGGAGGAAAAGGTGATGGCACATGCCGAACTACACGAACTCCGCGCCTACGCCACCAGCAGGATGCCGCTCGACCTGGCTCGCGACATGGCGCAATCCGAAGACGGAGAGATTCTCCTGATAAGCGGGGCGATCCCGATGGACATCGGATATCCCGAGGACGAGCACAAGGACATCATCCAGCTCGTCAATCTGAGCACCGCGAACGGGCCGGGCGCTCCGAACAATGCGCGCAAGGTCGCGCTCTACCGGATCCTCAACCGGCGGCGTCTCCACGAGGTCGTGGACTTCATGCAGGAACACGGAGGATACAGATGCCAGCTCGTCAAGAGCGACGGCACGCTGGATCCCGGCTACTATCTCTGATCGCCATTCCCGGGTGACATGAATCTGCGCACAACCCACGCGGAGACGCCGGCAACGATGGCGACGATCGCGGCAACGAGCATGATCCTGGCCGAACCCGCTGCGAGATCGACGATGCTGGCCTTCCTCGCGTAGGCGTTCTGGAAATAGAAGAAGCCCAGCGGCATTCCCAGACCGAACCCGATCACGGCGGATCTGTCGGTCCTTCCGGCGTAGCACCATCCTCCGACAGCGGACGCAAGGATGAGGCCGGCGGTCGCCACCCCCGACGAGATCGGATCCGCAATGACCGAAGGCGCAGCGATCATGCTCACGAAGAGCACGCATCCCAGAATAAGCGTCCCTGTTACCATGGATCTCTCCGCAAGGATCCTCCATCCCGGTGCCGGTTCTCTCATTGCTTCGTTCATCGTGGGTAATCCCTGTCCTGTTCCGCTGGCGGATCCATGTCCGCATATATCTCCTCGGGATCCGGCTCCCGCTTCGTGCTCTCGTCTTCCGCAACGGGTTCCGAGTACTCCTCCTGGTGCTTCTCGCGCGCTCCGCCTGATGCCGTCGACCATTCCACATAGGGGATAAGGGAGGTCGGTCCTCCTTGGACCTTCGTCACCCGCCGCAGCGCGAAGAGGTCGCCCACCGATACGAAATCGGGTCCCGATATTCCATTTTCCGCTCGGAAGCGGCGCACCGCGCCGAGCATGGCCTCCGGCTCGATACTCGCGGATGAGCGGAATCCGGCAGCCTCCAGCAGCCCGGCAAGCTCTCCGTAGTCCGAATGGAACAGCATCGCCGAAGGTGACACGGAGGACACCGCAAGATCGCCCTCCTGCTGCGCCTGGAGATCGAGAGTGACCCCCTCATGCGAGAACCGGAAGGCGAACCTCTTGAATGCCGGATAGTCCCGCGCGGACACGGACAGGGGCTGCTTCTGCCCCGTCGATACGAAATCGAACGGGAATGACGCAATCGGCAGACGACCGTCTCCGTAGGCGTCGAGATACATCCTTATCTCCCGTGGACCGGCACCGTCCCAGAACACTCCCTGTCCGCGGACCGCACCGCCCCCACGGGAGAAACTGCTGGATTCCAGGACGACGTTCCTGCGCTCCTTGTCCTTCAGTATCCTCATGGCCATCAGGGCCTCGGTCTCGATGTCCTCCCTCACGGATCTCGCCAGCGAGGATGGCTGGTCGGACTGTACCACCGGCGTAGGATTCCGCTGATCCCATTCCGAGCCCAAGTCGCTGTCTATCCGCAGGGACGACATGCTCACGGCCGCGCCACCAGCGAGACACGCCACGGCTACTATCAGGGGAACGGGCGAGAATCTCATCAGCCAATTATAGGATGCGGCCGGTCACGGCCCAAACAAGCAAGAGGACAATACCGACATGAGAACCCACATCTGTGCACCTCGCTTCGCGAGGCGAAGGTAGACCTTTATCCTGGACGGGCTAAGTTGAAGTCCGAGAAGGGAAAAAAGATTATGATGAAACCGAGCAAGATCATCGCGGCCGTCGCCGCCAATGATACGAGCAAGTCCGCGACCGCGCTCATGCGGCTATCGGAGATCCTCAAGCTCCACTCAGAGAGCGTCACGATCATCGCAGAACAGACCCTGCAGGACATCGACGCAGGTGACGTCATGATCGGCAGCAGCGCACTGCGCCTGCGAGGGATCACCATCCCCTACGAGAATCTCAGGATCGTGACAAGGGTCCCGCATGGCGACCTGCCTACGATCGAGGACATAATGGCAGGGGAGGCGTGCGTATTCGACTACGGATCGCAGGATCGTAGCTTCCTTACCGTCGTCGGTCGTGACACCGGCAGGCAGCTCAAGATGCAGTTCGCCGCCGAAGCCATTGATGTCGCAGCCACCAATTCCATGAACTGCGGAACGAGGATCCTTCTGTCCGAGGACGCGGATGACGAATGCGAGGTCATGGACGCCGCCGAGTTCATCGTCGACGAAGAGGGTCTTAACCTCGGATCCGAGAGGTCGATCCCCTGGGACGACATCAGCGCGATGACGACCCAGGAGACGCTTTCGATCGCCATCGGGCGACAGAGGATGCTGACTCTCAACGAGTGCTGAAGCTCACCACTCGCGGACGAACCAGAACCATCTTTATCCAGCCTCCCTGCGGAGCCGGAGAGACCGACGCGGCCGTACTCCCCAGCACGAACCCGGGGAACTGCGCGTCCATCATGGATCCCTCCACGGTCAGGTCCAGCTTGTCGCCGCTCTTCTTCGTGGTCACGACGATCTCACCATTGCCGGCTCCGCACTGCTCGGGCGGTACGGCATGCCCCCATCCTTCGGGAGCGGCGACCGACTGAGCACTGTCCTCGACGAGATCACCACGCGCCACCAAGCGCTTGATCAACGCTTCGGGCTCCGGATCGGTGAACACGAAGTTGCCTCCTGCACCGTTAGGGCTCGATTTCACGGCGCCGAGCGCATTCCAGTCATAGCGACCATCTGACGGACGACCGCGCAAGAAGATGACATCGAGAACGGTGATCGACTTGGCTTCTGCCAGCGCCTTCCGCGCCTTGTCGAGTTCCTCCCTGCTTCCTACCAGCGAGATGGAGGAGGCCCCGATCGAGACATCGAGATCATAGGCGCGAAGGACATCGACTGTTGCCAGGCGCACATCCCTGTCCGAGGGCAGTGCCACCGAAGCGGTCGAGGACGTGACCGGCACCGTCGGAGAAACGGAGAGTCGCGATCCGTCGAAGGTCCAGTGGCCTCCGAATTGCGAAACGAGACCGCTCACGACTTCCTCGAAGGAGGCGGTGCGGCCATCCCAGTCGACCATGGGGAGTGCCTGGTTCCCTGCGTACGAGAAACCGGCCTCGTCCATGAGTTCGCGTAGAAGCACGTCAGCCGGCGCCTTCTTCGCAGGCCAGCCGTCGACCATGACCGAAGGGAGCGCCGAACCATGAGACGCTCCGCGCGTCTCGATCACCCACGATGCCGGCAGTCTCTCCGGCGTGCGCTCGAAGAGGGATGTCGACCGCGGGATGTCGCACCGACCGATCGCCAGCGATTCCGGGTCCGCGGCATGAACCGGGCTCGACAATGCCGACATGGATGCGACCGCGACCAGCGGCAGACCGATCATTTTGAACTTATTCATTTTCAATCTTCCTGATTTCTTCGAGCATGAAATCCCGAGCGACATCGGGGTCCAGCGGTTGGAACGAGATGGTGACCTGAGCGAATTCGGCGAGATGATTGGAGATGTCCTCCTGCTCATCGTCAGGGGCGTTGGTGAAGATGACGACCGGCAAAGAGGAGCCGGCCTCCAGCTCTGCCATGATCTTCTTCTTCGACGGCAAGCCGGAATTCCCGTCAAGCAGACCTATGGCCACCTTGCGCTGACCAACCTCCCTGAGGCCCTTGCCACGTGGAGCCGTGAAGTCCTCCTTGTCGAACATCTCGTGGATCTCCATGGCGGCCGTTCCGCTGTCCACGTATCCCTCAACCGTCTCGGTCGTCGCATTGGCGATCGGGCGCTTCGATTCCGCCAGCTTCAGCGCCGCACGCACTTCCACCAGTTCGCCGTTGCGCGCCTCGAGTTCCTTCTTCAACTGGACATTGGCCGCCGCCAGCTCTTCCACGTCCTGCACATTCGAGGATTCGATCTTCCGTGCCAGGCGGTAGTCGTGGACATTGTCCTCCATGGCCTTGGTCATCTCGAAGAATTCCGTGCGCGAGGACTTCATCCAGTTGGATATGTCCGCCACGAAGGCCTTCTCGTCCTCGCTGGTGCAAGCGTCCATCAGTGCCTGAACGTCCACTTCCTCCTCGAACGCATTCGGGACGGAGACCTCGACTTCGAGTTCCGTCGCCAGCTTGTGGACGATCTCGGCCGACTTGCGGAAGACGGTGGCGCCATGGAACGCCATGTTGAGCTTGTTCGGGAAGATCCTCTCCGGGAGGCCTTCCGATCCCTCGCTCATGAGGGCGTCCTGCAGACCGACGGAGGAACCCTTGACGCGCTTCTGGATGGCGCGCGCCAGAGCCAGGTCCATGAACATGCCGTTGACCTGCGCGAAGCGTTCCGGAACCTCACGGACCGAGAACAGCCCCGACATGTTGTCGCTGACGAAGCGGACGATCTCGACCTTCTTCTCCGCGTCGCCCTTGAAGACGTCGGACAGCCGGTCGAGGACCTTGCCGCGCTCACCGAGGCGGGTCTGCTCCTCCTCGATCGTCCTGCGCTGTTCGGCGAGAACCTTGGCATCCTCCTCCCTTTCTCTCGTCAGATCTCGGAGGCGCTCGGCGAGATCGGCCTCGCGACGTGCCAGGTCATCCTCGCGCTCGACGAGATTCTCCTCCTTCTGGGCGATCTCGGAGGCCTTGATCACTCGGGCACGTTCCTCGCCTTCCTCGGCCTCGCGTTCCGCACGAGCGGCCTTCTCGGTCTCCTCGAAGGCGTCACGCGCCTCCTTGGCCTTGACTCTCCGGGCAAGCAGTGCCGTGCGCTCCTGGAGAGTGGCCGCACCTTGCGAGGTGTTGATGTCGAGGCCTTCCGGCACGAGGACGAATTCCTCATCGAGATCACCCAGCTCGGGATCGAGCCAAGGCTTGTCCGCGAACGGCCCCTGAACCATGTCCTCATCTTCTCCGTCGTCGGCCGCAACGGCGGCCATGTCCACTTCCTCGCCCTCGGCGTCATCATCCTGAGCCGTGGACACCGAGACGTCGTGCCCCGACAGGCTCTTGATCATGTCCTCGGCCTTGCGTCTTCCCTCTTCGGAGGCGGCAGCCGACTTCCTGACCGGAGGGGTCGTCTGGCTCTCGAGCAGATCCTTCAGGTTCTCGATGTCAGCACGGATGCGCGAAAGCCTGATCTTGCGCTCCATCCCCATGTTCGAAGGGTTGCCCTTCAGGAGCGCGTCCATCTGGGAGGCCGAGGTCGCGAGGAGATTCAACTTCGAGGAATCGATCTTGTGCGGGAACTGACGCATGTCAGCGATCTTCGCCTCGGCCTCGGAGGCCAGTTCACCGAACTTGGCGGCTTCCGAGTCCTTGAAGTCCCGGAAGAGGGCGATGATCTGGTTCTTCAGGTCATGCGCCGGCTTCTCACCGAAGTGCTCGATCAGCGCCTTCGACCTGTAGGCCGAGACCGTATCGATGTTGCCTTCGATTTTCTCGATGCGCATCAGGGCCTCATACTTGCCCTCCGGCATGAGATTCGTATCGTTCATGGTCTTGAAGATCGCAGAGGCCTGCTCCCAGCTAAGCGGAACTTCGATGCTCATGTCCGTATCTTCCTGTTCTTCATCGGAGGTGCCATCGGCTTCCCCATACTTCGCTGTTTCATCGCCACCGACGTCCTCGGCGGCATGCGTCTCTTCCCCGTCCCCCGTGACTCCGGTCTCATCACCCGCTGACGCGCCATCAACCGACGGGTCCACCTCGAAGCCGAATATCTCATCGGAGGCCTCATCACCCTCGGTAGCCGAGGAACCACCATCCGGCGCAGAGACATCCGAGGCGGCGTCGCCATCCGTCATGGAAGGCACTTCACCTTCACCGCCCAGGGTCTCCGCAGCCCGCGCCTCGTCGGGATCTTCCCCATCGGGTTCGGCCCCGGATTCTGCCTGCTCGCGTTCCACCGCAGCCGTAGCCTCGCGGAACGACATCCCTCCCTGGATCAGTTCCATCTTGCGTGCCACCGGATCGATCGATCGATCAGACGAGACCGACGGGGCTGCGTCCGTAGAGGCAGGAGCCGTATCACCCTCGGAAAGGACGACACCCTCCTCGTCCGTTTCCTGCTCGTCCGTCTCCTGATCGTCGTCGCTCTCGAATCCCTGGGAGCGATCTCCAGCCGGACCGAATGCCGCAGCCGAGAGAAGGGATGCGACCCTGCGTCCGGAAAGCGACTTCGCGGCATCATCCCCGGAGAAACTGAAGTCGGGAGTGAAGTCGTCGACCGGTGACGTCGCTGCCTCCTCAGTCGGAGATACGTCATCCTTCTCGGGCGATTCCTCGGCTCCACCATCCGATACGTCGAGGTCCTCGTAGAGGGACCTGACGTCGAACCCGTCATCATCCTCTTCCGACACCTCGGCCGTCGGCCTCGCGGCGATGATCTCGTCCTCGTCGAGGCCTGCGCTGACCATGTCCTCGAAGGACGTGTCCATGTCCGAGGTGTTCATCTGGATCTGCATCGCAGCTTCGGCCACACCGAGACCCGCCCCATCGGGAAGCGACCGCAGGAAGGCGATCTCCTGATCGGTGAGGCCCAGGAGCGTGCTCGTGTGGCGCTCCATGAAGTCGAGCAGGGCGTCGTTCTCGTTCGACGACTGCGTCATCATCACGTTGTAGTCGTCAGTGACGAAGATCAGCCTGTTCCTGTCCTCCGAGCGCAGTCTCTCCGGCGCCTCCTCCTGGGGCTTCGACTTCGCTGCCGGAGCGGGTGCTGCCTGATTCTCGAAGGGAGAGGAAAAATCATCGGTGAACGTCGGCTTGGCGGTCTTGATCTCCGGCTCTCCTGAAATCACCGCGCCCGAGGCGTCGACGACCTGCTTGGACTTCGCAGCCGATTCGGAAAGACCGTCCAGTTCGGCGTCATTGCCTTCGACAGCGAGACTGCCGTAGAGCGATTCCCCTTCGGGCTCCGGTTCATCCCCCGCCTGCTCCTCGCGAACGATCCTCGACTTGTTGATGACCGTCAGGCCTTCGGGTTCCGTCTCGGTCTCGCGCATGGCGCGATCAGCTTCGGTGTCGGACACCTTGAGATCCTTCGCCGCAGCCTTCCGTCTGTCCGCTTCGGACGGCCTTCCCGTGATGGAAGCCATCAATCTACTAAGAATCATATCGATAACCTTGATCCAGCCCTTGTGGACGATGAAACAGCTCAGACTCCAGAGCGGGGGAAGGACGAGGCCGAGCACGACCACGAGCAGCGGCACGGATGCACCATTTCCCCACTCGGTCGAAGCCGCCTCCCACCAGGAAGGCAGATTGAACCACACTCCTACCGAGACACCCATCGCGATCCCGATGATCTGGGTGAACAGGATCGCCCAGATCATACCGAACGCGACACCGGAAATGGCGCATCCGACAGCGAAGAACGCGCCGGCGTAGATGGTCGCAGCGTTGAAGGGCGCACCCATGAGGAAGAGGAACGCCGCATACAGGACGACGCCGGCCAGCCCCTGGCCGGCGAACACCCCGATCCATCCCAGCACGCTCGAACGCTTCTCCGCGCGCCAGCGTAGCCATGACCTTATCGTCTCGAGAGCGGGTTCCATCGCTTCGGTCTTCCTGTCCGATTCAGCTTTCCGTCGAGGGCGCCATGCTCAGGGCCGAGCCCAGCAGATCGTGGACCATCTCGGGGTTCTTGCTCATCAGGTTGACCATCTTCTGGGTGGCCTTCTTCTGTTCCGACGCGAACGCCGAGACGGCAGAATCGGCCTCCTGAAGCTGCGTCTTCGCCTCGTCCAGACGCTCCTGCGCCTTGGTGAGGGCCGTCTCCTTCTTCGAGACGTTGGCCTTCGCGGCCGCTGCGGCCTTCTGGAGCTCCTGCATCCTCGAGTGGATGCCACGGATCTCTTCGAGGGTCTCTTTATCCTTGTCGGTCAAAACGGCTCTCCTATCGGCGGTGGGTGACTTACCGGGCCGTTATAGGATGGAAAAGGAAGTTCGGCCAAACGCACCGGCAATAATTTTCAACCTGATTAGCAATCTTCCAAAACCCGACGAAATCGCTAATACGTCAATCCAAGAAAGGGGAAAATCCATGGAATTCCGCATCGAAAGAGAAAAGATCCTCGGCCTCGTCGAGCACGTTGAGGGCGTCGTGGAGCGCCGGAACACCATCCCGATCCTGTCCAACGTCCTGATCCAGGTCGAGGGGGATTCCGTAGCCGTCACCGCGACGGACCTGGACATCACCATCCGCGATCGGATCACCGGGATCGACGTCGGGGCAGCCGGCAAGACCACGGTCGGTGCCGCCACGTTCTCCGCCCTCATCCGCAAGATGCCCGCCTCGTCCCTCATCGACATGAAGGTCGAGGAAGGACGGATGACGATCCGTTCCGGTCGCATCCGCTACCAGATCCCGGTGCTTCCGGCCGACGACTTCCCGCTCGCCCAGCCCACGCAGGGCGAGGACATCGAATTCTCGATCACGGACATGGTCGGTGCGTTCAAGCTGATCCGCGACTCCATGTCGACGGAAGAGACCCGATACTATCTCAACGGGGCCTTCCTCGCCATCGAGGATAAGGACCTCGTCGCCGTCTCCACGGACGGCCATCGTCTCGGCATCGCGAAGATCGCGGACGTCGGAATGGACGCTCCCAACGCCATCGTCCCGCGCAAGGCCGTCAACCAGTTCATCAAGATCATGCCCTCGTTCGAGGGTCAGGTGACGGTGAGGATCGATCAGCGCAGCATCGAGTTCGAGGCCGGAGACCTGCTCTTCCGCTCTAAGCTCATCGACGGGACCTTCCCGGACTATGCCCGGGTCATCCCCAGCGGCAACGACGTCGTGATCAAGGTCGATCCGGTCATTCTCCAGCAGGCGATCGAACGGGTATCCATCGTCACCACCGAGAAGACCAGCGCCGTGACGCTGTCGGTCGAGAAGGACAAGATCACGATCATCGCCACCAGTCCGGACACCGGCAGTGCGCAGGAAGAGGTGCCGGCCGAGTCGACCAAGGAGATCAGGGTCGGATACAATTCCAACTACCTGAAGGACATCCTGTCCAACTACTCCGAGTGCGACATGGTCACGATCAGCCTCGGCAACGAGACGTCCCCGGCCCTCATCAGGCCCGACAACTCGACCGTGAACCGCAGTGTTCTCATGCCCATGCGAATCTGACCGATCGCAGAAACCATTCCTGCCCGGAATGAAATCATCCTAAAAGAGCAGCGGGGGCGATCCATGATCGTCCCCGCTGGACATTAAACGAAGAACCAGAGGCAGGCATGGACGCCCTTATCGAGAAATTCAACGAACTGCCCCAGGAGGCGCAATACGTCATCATGGGGGCAGGCGGGTTGATCGGCCTGCTCATCATCATTCTCATCCTAGTCGTGATCCTTTCGGCGACCAAGAAGGAAGGCGGATCGGGCAAGCCGGAAAAGGTCAAGGTCCCCAAGCGCCTCCCCGTGGCCCCGATCCCCGTCATGAACGATCGCGAGCACGCCCTCTACAAGGTCCTGGTCACCGCCATGACCTCGTTCCCCAATCATACCGTGCACCCCAAGGTCTCCACCGCCGCCATCCTGGGGGCCACCGAAGAGGAGCACCCCAAGGTCACCAAGGCCATCCTCAAGAGTCTCATCCACGATGCGCACGACTTCGTGATCCTCGATCGCAGTCGCATCGCCGTGGCCGTCATCGAGCTCGATTCGGCAGAGGACGACAAGCGCGAGGAGCAGGCGCGGCGCGCAGGTCTGCCCATCATCAGGGTCAAGGACCCCCGGGTCTCATCGAGCGAGATGGCCAAGCGTCTCTCGGGCATCCTGAAGTGAGCGGCTCCGAAGAGAAGGACGATGCCGCCGTCCTCGAGAGGATGACCAGGCGCGAGAGGGTCCTTCGGGATCAATCCGACGCCCTGCGTTCAGGGCGTCGTTCGGAGGCACGCGCCATGCTCGCCGTCTTCGACATGGAGTCGAACGGTCTGGAGCATTCCACCTATCCGATCGAGGTCGGATATGCCGTAGGATTCGGAATGGAGCCGTCTATGACGGGATCCATGCTCGTGCGCCCGCGGGATGCCTGGAGCCACGAGAGTGCCGGAAACGCATTCCGCATCAACGGCATAGATGCTCGTGATCTCGAGGACGCCGTGGATGCCGACAGGGTCTGCGACATTCTCGATTCCACGCTGAGCGGAATGACCCTGGTCTGCGACGGCGGATCCCATGACCGCTATTGGCTGAACAGGCTCTATGAGGACAGGGTCCCCGCCTTCAGCCTCGCGGACATCGATGGCGGGATCGCCCAGCGTGTCCAGGAGATGCGGGGAAGGACGAGCTTCGTCCACCGTGCCGGACCCGACTCCGTGTGGCTCTACAGGGCGATAAGGATCGCAAGAGGGGAAAAGAACAGATGATAGAAGCCGTGCTGGCCGGAGGGTGGAAGAGCATCCTGACGGCCGCCATTCTCATATTCATGTCGATCGTGTCCCTGACCAGCATCATCATGGAAGCCGTCAGGCTGCGACGCGAGATGCACTCGATACCACTTTCGGGAAGGGAACCGGAAGGGGTCTGGCTGCTCGTCCGGGATGCATACGAGCGCAGTCTCGCCGCGGGATACGCCGGCAAGAAGCTCACGGTGCGCATGCAGGTGGCCGTGAAAGAGGCCATGGGACGGGGCGCAGGCCCATCCACGGCACTAGCATCCATCGGCTCGAATGCTCCCTACATCGGCCTGTTCGGGACCGTCGTCGGGATCTACGGTGCTCTCCAGGTGCTCGGTGGAGGAGGATCGATAACACCCGACAGGATCGCCGGGCCAGTGGGTGAGGCTCTCGTCATGACCGCCCTCGGCCTGCTGGTCGCGATACCCGCTGTCATGGGATACAATGCCATAGGGCAGATGCGCAGGAGACTGGAGAACATGCTGCTCGCCTATGCCGTCTATCTGCAGACAGGCAGTGTCTCAGGAGCGCACATGCGCATCCTCGAGGGAAGATCACCAGGAAGATTCACGGAGAAGAACGCATGAAGAACATCGAAGAGCAGTATCTCGAACTGATCCGCAACGTCCATGATCACGGCGACGAACGGGTCGACAGGACGGGTGTCGGAACACGCTCGGTCTTCGGTGCGATGCTGCGCCATGACATGGGCAGCGGAACCTTCCCCCTTCTCACCACCAAGCGCGTCTACTGGAAGACCGCCGTGAGGGAGATGCTCTGGTTCCTCACCGGTCAGACCAACATCCGGGCGCTCCTCGAGAACGGGGTGAGCATCTGGAGCGAGTGGCCGCACAAGAAATATGTCATGGAGACCGGCGAGCAGATCTCCCTCGAGGACTTCGAGAGGCGCATCGTCCAGGACGAAGGATTCGCATCGCAGTGGGGTGATCTGGGTCCGGTCTACGGAAAGCAATGGGTCGACTGGGACACCTACGAGCCCGCCGGTGAAGGCCTCTTCCGCAAGGGTCCGGGAATCGATCAGGTCACGAAGGTCATCGAGGATCTCAGGACCAATCCCACGAGTCGGCGCCACATCATCGAAGGATGGAACGTCGCGCAGCTGGACGAGATGGCACTCCCGCCCTGCCACAAGAGCTATCAGTTCCACGTGGACGGAGGACGCCTCAATTGCCTCCTCTATCAGCGAAGCTGCGACATGTTCCTCGGGCTTCCGTTCAACCTGGCCGGACAGGCCACACTGACGTCCATGATCGCTCAGCAGGCGGGACTGGAGGCAGGGGAGATCGTATGGATGGGCGGCGACGTTCACGTCTATCTGAACCACGGTGATGCGATCGCAGAACAGATCGACCGCGAGACCAGGGATCTGCCCGTTCTCCACCTGACCAAGGCGAAGGACATCCACTCCTACAGGATCGACGATTTCGTGGTCACCGGATACGACCCGCATCCGCCCATCAAGGCGCCCGTGGCCGTCTGAGCCAACGGAAAAGAGGAGAGAAGACTTGAAACGCATAACCCTCATCATGGCCCACGCCGCCGACGGCGCGATCGGCCATGATGGAGGGCTGCCCTGGCCACATCACCCCGAGGACATGCGACGCTTCCGGGAGGCGACACTCGGCGAGGCCGTCATCATGGGGAGGCACACCTGGGAATCCCTCCCCAAGCCTCTTCCGTATCGGCACAACATCGTGATAACGAGCAATCCCTCGAGGATAGACCCGACCAAGGCCGACGCAGTCAGCACGATCGAAGAAGCTCTGGAGGAGGCTGGAGACAGCCACCCCTTCTTCATAGGCGGAAGAGGCATATTCTCCCACTCACTGCTCTATGTGAACCATTTCCTTCTGACGACCATCGAAGGACGCTGGCCAGCCGACGTCTACTTCAAGGTTCCCTTTCTCGAGTCCAAGGTTCTGCTCTCCGAGGAGAGGTGGACGCATCCTGACGATCCCTCGCTCAACTGTACGTTCCGCGAATACGAGAACGAGGACTAGAAGAGGCAGCAGGGCTCGTTCGCGGGCAGCATCCCCGAAGGATGATCGGACCCGTCGCAACGATAGACCCTCTCAGGATTCGGAAGGTTCTGCTGCGTCCTCGCAGCGGCGCATATGTCGCGCGCCCTGTCGTCGTCGGACGATCCTATGTCGGACCTGATGAGACCATGGCCGTAATCGATCACCCACGGCTCACCTCCGCCCGGCGGGGCCGAGGCAAGGAACTTCTTGGAGACCAGATCGGCCATGGCGTCTTCGTGCGACCCGCCGTTTCCGGGCGCCTTGCCGTATCTGACGGTGTAATTGGAGATAGCCTGTTCGATCTGCGCTCCCTCCACCGTCAGTCGTGACGCTTCCGCCTTCTCCGTCCCGGAGTAGAATGCATCGCCACCGTAGAACGTGATCATCAGCACGGCTGCGGCCGCGAGAAGGACCCCGATAGTGGAAAGCATGAGATTGGTCACGGTGGTTCCTCGTGTGAGAATCGAACGTTCTTATAGATCGTCCATCCTGAAAAGTGAAATGGAAAGGAAAAGGGGCGAACATGAAGATACATGCAGCAAGCGCCGTCGCGCCCGTCACCACGCACAAGCGCGCCCTCTCCCATCTGGCGGAAGGCCTCGAGGATGACGTCCTGGGCCCGATCAGCATGGAACATGTCCAGCTCTGCCCCCAGCACGCCGGATACATCGACGAGGAACTGCTCGACCAGCTGATGGAACTCTATCCCTCGACCAGCTTCAGGCTACACGCCTCACCCAAGCTCAGCGGATACGGAAGGGCAATCGTCCACGTCAGCAACTCCGACCAGCACCCCGCCTACATCCAGGAGGCCTTCCATTACGGCGAGAGGCTCGGTGGGCACGGACATACGATCCACGCCGGAGAGAGAGCCGACTGTGACATAGACGGAATGCTCGACCGGCTGGATGCACTGCAGCAGCGCACCGGCATGGCCATCGGAGTGGAGGGCCTCTATCCCTCGCCTCGCGATCGCTGGCTCATGTCCACATGGGAGGAGCACGAGAGGGTCGCGGAACGCGGATTCCGATACGCACTCGATCTATCGCATCTCAACATCGTGACGAGGGTCCACGGGCGGCGTGACCACCTGGTCAGGGATCTCATCTCCAGTCCATTGTGCATGGAGGTCCATGTCTCCGGGAACGACGGTCGGGCGGATTCGCACAAGCCCCTGGCCACCTCGTCCCTGCCATGGTGGATGGACATCCTGGAGGACGCCGATTCGCAGGCGGTCATATTCTACGAAGGCATCCTCGTCGATCCTCGCAAGAAGAAGACGAAGGTCGGAGAGGGAATCGCCGGATTGCTTGGATAACCACGAGGGCCATCCTAAAAGACGCTGGAATAAAGTCGATGGGGCACCACCGTGGCAAGCGTCAAGAAGGTCAGCGCAGAGATAGCGGAAGCCAAGGCGGCGCGGACCACGTGCGACCGCGAGGCGCACGCCGGCAAGGTTCTCAAGGACGCCTTCACGGGCATCCTCGAGAACGACATCGGCGATCTCACGATGCGTCAGATGGCCATCTTCATGCACGTATCCGAGGCGAACGGCCTCTCGATGAGCGACATAGCCAAGCTCCTCAACATCTCGATGTCCAGCATCTCGCGCTCGGTTGACGCGCTTGAGAACAAGAAGGTGATCAGGCGCAAGCGAGACGGGAAATACGTCAGGCTGTTCCTCAGGCCCCGGGGCGAGGCCATGATCGGGCGGGCGCTCTCATCGATAACGAGGCATCTTTGACCCGGACCATTGAACAGAGCCGGGATACCGTCTATCCCAGTGGGATGGATCAGGAAGAACTCCCTCTGGATCACACGCTTCTCTCCCTCATGGCGCGTCCCGAGCCCAAGATGGGCTGGCGCAGGGCGCACGAAAGGCGGACGGACACCGGAAGGAAGGTGGATGTCTCCCTGGTCGTGATCAACGGAGACAAGGGACCTCGTGAAAGGATGCTGGTCAGGCAGATACCCCAGCACTTCAAGAGGCCGGTCAGGAACCGGGCCAAGCAGCTGGACATCGACCTCTGACAGGAAAAGGGGCCCGGATTTCCGGACCCCTTCAGGAACTCGTATCTTCTCAGGAACCGTGACATCAACGGCGGAGAAGCGACCGGGTTCCCGATGTCGCGCGAATGCTCATGGCGAAAGGACGCGGAAACATGTACGATTGGAGGATGAACTCCCATGATCTCCCACTCCATGAAACCATACAGCGTGCCCACGAAGATCTCGCCGAGATGGTTTCGCCCGAGGATCTCCGTCTTCCGGACGGCGAACGTCTGACCAGTGCCACATACGTCCACATACATCTTCCGATGCTCGCCGCCTCGCTCCAGGGATACGGCTTCGAGGACAGCGTCCGCAGTGCCGAGGCCGGAGCTCTCGCCAGCCTGTCCCGTGAGGACCGCTGGGAATGGCTTTCCGAGGGGCATCGCGCCACCATGCGTGGAGCCGCATGGGTCAGACCTCATCTCAGCCGATCGACAGTGGACTATCTCGAGGGAGGCACGGCGAACGAGAGCCCGTTCTCGCATGCCGTCTCCATGCTTCCCGATCCCCGCCCGATCATCTACGACGGAGGCACCGACCGCGACGGATACGCCGTCCTCATACGGTGTGATCAGGCCGACTACATAGTCCCGATGGACGGCCTTGCCGAAGGCAGGATCGGAGCGGCCCGCCGGGTCATCGGGCTGGGATCAGGCCTCACCAACGCCGGATCATGGAACGAGGCGCTCGTGGGCGATCCGGAAAATGGCGTCAACGGTCGATGGACCACGAGGCCGATGACGGGATCCCCCAACGGACCGGTCATGATCGTGGGGATCGAGTGGCAGGCCCAGGCCAGCGCATCAGAGGCCGGTCTCGCACGCAACGCGGCCGAGCGGCACAGGATCATCCATCAGACCCGACCCGATCCGCAACCGGCCGTATCAATTCCCTACACAGTCCCGATCCTGCCGCAGATGCAGGAGAACGGCATCGGTTGACTTGGTGGCGGAAGGGCGCCGTCCTAGAATGAGGCCATGGGATCGATCCGAAAGCCACTGACGCATGAAGAAAGACTCGCGAAGTGGGGGCCCGCTCCCGATCGCCTCTTCCTCGATGAATACGTCTGCCTGATGCTTCGTCACTACGGATGCGATCCTGAATCCGTGATCGAGGAGATATGCTGGAAAAGACGGCATATGGGGAAATACGCCTATTGCAGCAGCAGGACGCTCTCGAGCGAGGAGACCCGGCACGTGGTCCTCGAAACCGTTCCCTTCGAGGCTCCCCCGATGAGGCTTCAGATAGGAAAGTCGAAGAATGCCCGGATAATCGTCGACAGGACGCTTCCCGGGTCCAACTACCAGGTCGAATACGAATCCACCGGAAGCAGGGCCAACTATTTCGTGCGGTCCCCCGTCCTGCCTCAGGCCACGATGACCGGAATGACGGGGCAGAGGGTGAGTGACGTGATCAAGGGGATGCCCGATCCGCGGGTCATAACACGCATCACGCATTGCAAGAACAAGGGCATCCCTGGACTCTTCCTGTCTGTCGATGCCGTCCAGCAGGAGTTCCTGGTGGAACCAGTCGATCATCGCATGAGCGTATCCTTCGTCGACGGTCCGGTGACCCTGGTCGATGGAAGGCTGATGACACTGGATGAGGTCTTCCGGATGCCACCGGACCCACGCGGAGCACGCATCTACAAGAGGGATGCGATGGATTTCGCGGTCATCGTCATAGACCGTCAAGGACGCAGCGACGCCTACATCGCCATACAACCGGTCTCCTCGAGCCGGAGGCCCAGATTGCAGATCGACGGATCGGACCGCGCACTGCCCTTCGATTGCTATCTCGTCCGGACCGATCGCGCGCATCCCGGTCAGCTGTCCGCATGTGCGTCCAGCTCCAGGCGGGTCCGTGTCAACGATCCCGCGTTCCGCGACGAGCTCGCCTCCAAAATCCTCCGTCCGTAATGCAGGAGGAATACGGACTGTATGTCTGGCCACGCAGCGGCTGGCTAGCCTCGGTGCGGCCCGAGGACCTTCGCAATGATACGAGCGGAGACCCCGTCGAGGGCGGACAGGTCATCAGGTCGGATCACATAACATGGCTCGATTCGGACAACGGTCTCCTCTGCACCTGCGGAAGCAACTCGGAAGCGATGCCCTGCAGGCACGGAATCCTCGCCATGGCCTGCAACGAGGCATCGGAGAAGGCCCACTCCATGGCATCCGTCGAGATCCTCAGGACGAGGACGGGACTGGCTCTAGATCTCGATGAGATGGCTTCCGACGTCGCCGCATCCCTCGGAGAACACCAGCCGACCGATGTCGGGGCCGGCGGATTCTGCATAGGCGATGACTATCACTGCCTCGGACGAAGCGGAGAATGGATACGCACCCCTGTCTCCGTGGCCTCGGCGCTGGGATCGATAGCCCGTCGATCGACCCATAGACAGGCCGGAAAGATATGGGTGCCTGAAACGGCGATGCCCGATGTCCTCGAACTATCGAAGAGCGGCGGCGCCGTAACGGCCGATCGCCAGCTCGGAAAGTATCTTTCCTTCGCTAATTCCGAGAGGGTCGCGCGCCTTCAGCCCAAGGGCCTGAAGGCCACTCTCGACGAGGCCCAGATAGAGGGCTTCTCCTGGTTGGCGGATCTCCATGATCAAGGGATATCGGGCATCCTCGCGGACGAGATGGGCCTCGGCAAGACGATGCAGATCATCGCCCATCTGCAGAATCTCAAGGAGGAGGGGAAACTGAAGCGGGCCATGATCGGAGTGCCGTCGGGAGCCGTGGATCACTGGATGAGGGAATTCGCCCAGTTCGCCCCGGATCTAGAGGTCCTCGCCTGGGAGGGAACACAGCGCGCTAAGATGGCCCCCATCCTCGACACCATGGATGTCGTGGTCACCACTCACAAGATAATGACGATCGACCACGAGACATTCCGGAAACTGGACTGGACCGTGCTCGCCGTCGACGAGGCGCAGGACGGAAAGAATCCCGAATCCGAGCTCGCACTGGCAAGCGCCCTCATGCCGGCGGACCAGAAGATCCCCGTCACGGGAACTCCGGTGGAGAACAGTCTCGTCGATCTCCATACGCTGATCACGATAGCAGCCCCAGGTCTTCTCGGTCGTCTCGCACACTTCAAGCGAGAGATCTCGGACAAGGTCCGCAAGGACGACGAGGAGGCCGAGATGATCCTGGCCGGTCTGCACCGCGTCGTCGCACCCTTCATGAAGCACAGGACCCAGCAGAGCGCGGGCCTGTCCATACCCGCGCCGAACGTCATGCGCATCGACATGCCGTTCGCGGCGGATGCCGATGTGTACCAGGCCGTGCGCGACCGCGCGCAGGCCATGCTGAAGGATCGGAGCGGTTCGATATTCCAGCTCATCACAATGCTGAGACAGACCGCGGCCGACTACAGACTGCTGGACCCTAACATGGAGGGAAGAGAGTCGACGAAGACCGCATGGATCGCCGACAGGGTCGCATCGGAGATAGCAGAAGGGAGGAAGGTGCTACTCTTCTCCACCTGGACCACCCATCTCGATGTACTCAACAGGGCGATGGTGACGCGCGGTGTGGATCCATCCATCATATCCAGGATAGACGGGGACAAGACGAGAAGGGAAAAGCGGTGGGCCGAGGAGGACTTCAAGGAAGGCCGGGTCCATATACTGGAAATGACCATGAGGGCCGGAGGCAGGGCCCTCAATCTCCCCGAAGCCGACACGGTCATCCTCGGAGTTCCCTGGTGGAACCCGTCGGTCATGCGTCAAGCCGCATATCGCGCGGTCCGCCGAGGGCAGACGAAGACAATCGATGTCCTCATCCCCCTCATGGCGGATTCCATCGAGATGCGGTTGATGGAGATACAGGACAGGAAGTCACAGATATCGCATTCGATACTGCGTCCGGCGTCAGGTTATGGCGGCCTGACGCGCAGGGAATTGGAGAACATGATCTATGAGGCATAGGAACCGCTTCGCGATCCTCCTTTCCCTAGCTCTCTGTTCCTGCGCAGACGGGAACGAGGTCGACCAGGTGGAAGAAGCAATCGTGGAGAGGGCCGAGATCCCTCTCGATCCCGCAGAACAGAAGAGAATCGAGGACATGGAGTCCGCTCGTGTCCAGCTCCTCAGCGACATGGAACTCTCCCTGCGACCGGTCCAGGGCCGGCGCGGTGCCGCGGTGAAGGAGGTCGGAAGAGATCTTCTCGTCCTCGCCGGTTCGCCCGAGCCCATGGCCCAGCAGTCCGTCAGCAAGCTATGGGTGAACCTCACCATCGCCGAGATGGTCGCACGAGGCCCGATGACCTATCAGGATCCGGTGGTCGTGACGAACTCGGACAGAGCCGTCTTCCATCAGCCCCTTGCCCGGCGGACTGCGAACGGGAGCGTCAACACCACCGTCGGCGAACTGATGAGCATGGCGATCACCAAGTCCGACAACATGGCCAATCAGGTCCTCATGGATCTGGCCGGAGGACCGGGAGCCGTCCAGTCGTGGTTATCCCGCCATGACGTCGACGTGGCATTCGGGCCCGGGGATCGCGTCATGCAGACAGCGATAAGCGGACTCGCCTGGGATCCGAGATACGCAGACAGACAGGCATTCGAGGCCGCCCGCAATTCCGTCCCTTCCGGCATAAGGAACGAACGCTTCTCCCTCTACGCCGCCAACCCGGTAGACGGCGCGGGCGTGGTGGAGATGGTCAGAGCACTCGACGCGATGTATACGGGTGAATACCCGGGATCCACCGATGTCGTCTCGCTCATGTCGAATACCGTCACGGGCAGATCGCGACTGAAGGCCGGGACGCCGGCCGGTTGGACCCTGATGCACAAGACGGGGACCGGTCAGACATGGGGCAGGCGCCGTGCCGGCTTCAATGACGTCGGACTTCTGAGATCGCCGGAGGGGCGAACATACGCGGTGGCGGTAATGATCGGGGATAGCGATTCGGGAGACAGGCTAATGCAGGAGGCGATCGCCGGGATCGCCGGTGCGGTCGTCGACTATCATGAAAGAACACAGGAATGCTGCGTGAGGAGCATGTAGGGAAAAGAGACGGAAGATGCCAAGGCGTTTGCGCTGACGGGGGAAACCATCCTACAATTACGGGATGGAAGAACTCCCCACACACCCCTGCTGCAGGACGGCGGGACGACCCGTCATAGGCATCGACGAAGTCGGACGAGGATCCCTCATAGGCGACGTGGTCACCAGCGCGGTGTGCTTCCTCGATCAGGTCCCCGTAGGCCTCCGCGACTCCAAGAAGGTCAGCGCCAAGAAGCGTATCGTTCTCGATGAACAGATCCGTGCCGTCGGCATGTGGTCCATCGGGCGGGCCAGCATCGAGGAGATCGACGACATCGGCATCCTCGCGGCCACGCTGCTCGCGATGAGAAGAGCGTGGATGGGCATCGACGAGGCCATACGGCGCGAAGCCCTCGTCATCATCGATGGCGACAAGGAGCCCGACATCCGGGCCGATATGGAGATCATGCCACGGGCGGACCAGCTCTGCCCGACCGTTTCGGCGGCCAGCATCGTCGCAAAGGTCCACCGCGACAATGCCGTGACGGGGCTGCATCACGCCGACAGTCGGTATTCCTGGGACAAGAACAAGGGCTACGGCACGAAGGATCACTTCCGTGCCATCGAGGAATACGGACCCAGCCCGTACCACAGGAGGAGCTTCCAGCCCGTCAGGGGAATGCTCAAGAGGAGATGAAGATGATCGACAGGGAAACCGAGGCCAAGCTCGTCAGGGCGGCGCAGGCCGGCGACGCCGACGCCTCCAGGAACCTGATCGAGGCGCACATGCCGCTCATTCGCTCCCTGGCACGGCGTCTGGGGCGCTACCTCGATGAGGAGGATGCGGTCTCGCACGGCGTGATCGGCTTCCTCGAGGGGCTTCCACGCTACGATCTCGAGACCGGAAACCGCCTGAATACCTTCGTCCGCCACTACGTCTCGGAAGGCATACGGAGCGCGAACCACAACGCACCGATGGTCCGGCTTACACGGAACAAGGAGGCCCCCTCCGCATTCCGCGCCATCGCCGACATGATCCGAAAGGGCGAGACCGTGACCGCGGAGACGTTGTCAGCGAAGACCGGCTATGCCAATGATCTCGCACACAGCCTCATCGAGAAGCATTCCCATACGCAATCGGGCGTCTACCGCTCCATCAGCGACGCGCTCAATCTGGAGGACGATAGCCCCCATCCCGATCATCACATCGAGATGATGCAGCGTCGTTCCATACTCGAGAAGGCGAAGGGCTCGCTCACCGACAGGGAGCGATACATCTTCGAGAACCGAACGGCGGCGCCGCATGATGCCAAGACCCTAGAGGACCTGGGCGTGATATACGGAGTGACGCGCGAGCGCATCCGGCAGATCGAGATGAAGGCACTGGAGAAGGTGCAGCGGCAGTTGGCCATCCTGGGCATACCTCGCACGGACCTCAAGGCCGCCTGACGAGAGGTTATCCGACGAGCGGTTGAAAGTTATAGCTTTCCATCCGGAAATCTTCCAGAATGAAACCTGGAAGGAGGTTGGAAAATGGACGCTCACGGCAGATCGTTCGCGAAGAAGAAAGAGATGGCGCGGAAGCAGAACAACAAGTGCTTCTACTGCTCGCTCAGACTGGATGACGACGTCACCTGGGAACACCTCGTTCCGCAGTCCCATGGAGGCTGCTCGAGGCATCGCAATCTGCGGATCGCGCACAACAAGTGCAACGTCCAGGTCGCGAATCTTCCGGTGCAGGCCAAGCTGGTCCTCTCGGACATCGGGCTGAAATACGGATCGGACGCCTTCTTCCTCGCGGCCGACAAGATCATGCCTCACTCGGAGGGCGTCCTCGCGATCCTCGGATCGTGGAAGCGTGCGCGTCGCATGAAGCCCAAGGACTTCAGCAGACTCACACCTGCCATCCAGCGGGCCTTCATCGAGGCCGAGGCCATAGCGCAGGAGATGGCCCGTCGAGAACGAGAGGCCAGAGCATACCACCGAGGCATAGATCTCATCCAGACCCGGGCGTCGAACGATCCCGGCCCCGTCACCGCCCTCGTGGCATGAGAAGCAAGAAAGGAAAATCCATGAAGAAGGACATGTGGGGAGGCCTCTCCCTCGCCAGAGGCATCAAGGACTCGAGCGAGATCGACTCCGGGACCGCCTTCATGGACGCCAAGTCCAAGATCTGACGATTCTTCCATAAAGCGAAAAACAACAGAACCCGCGAGGATCCTTCCGTCCTCGCGGGTTTTTCTGTCACCTGACAGTCACTCTGGACCCTTCGTAGACATATCCGAAGAGCTCTCCGACATGCTCGTTCCGCATGCGGAAGCAGCCGTCCGAAACGGCCTTCCCGATCGACGCGGGATTGTTGGTGCCATGAATCCTGATCAGTGTGTCCCGTCCGTCCTGATAGAGATACAGGGCGTATTCCCCGAGCGGATTCCCAGGTCCCGGTCCTACGACGTCAGGAAGCTTCCGCTTCCTCTTCTGATCTGCCGTCGGATACCATGAGGGTCCATCCACCATCCGTTCGATCGTGGCGCTCCCCTTCCAGCCGGCACCCTCACGACCGACTGCGACCGGATACACCAGGAGGATATCGTCATCGTAGGCGAAGTAGAGTTTTCTCTTCGCGCTGTCGATGAGGATGTCGCCGGCTTCCAGGCCCATGCTGTTCTCCGCCTCGTAAGGCTCGAAATACCCCTGTGCGGACACAGGGGCGGCAATGAATGCCGACATGAACAGGGTCAGGCATGCAGCTGCTAGAGCTATGAGATGTCTACGCATAATTTCCTTTTAGGATAAGATGCGCCTGCAGAGAAGGTAGTGTCTCAGATAATCAATACCTGAGCTTGTCTACGGAACGAGGCCGCTAAGCGGCCTGCCGTAACGGGACCACTACGCCCCGCTGCAGCACATTGCGTGCCGCGTTGTGATCGCGATGGTACTCTGCGCCACAGGGGCAGGAATGCCATCGCTGTCCCAATGTCTTGGTGACAGTCGCCCCGCAGTCGGAACACTCCTGCGAGGTTCCCTTGGGGTCGACGGTCACCACCAACCGACCGGCACTCTCAGCCTTATCGGTAAGAATCTGGATGAATTGTGCCAAGCCGGTGTCAAGAATCGAACGGTTCAGTCCTGATTTGGCCTTCACGTTCGTTCCTGGTTCTGCAATCGTACCTTTCGCAGAGCGCGTCATATTGCGTAGCTCCAGCTTCTCAATACAGATGACTTGCGGTCCTGACTCGACAATTCGGCTGGCCAGTTGAAAATGCTTTGTTCGACGTGCGGATGCCTCTCTTGAACGCTGTCGCGCAAGCCTTTTTTGGGTCTGTCTCCAACGTCGTGAACCGCGTTTCTGACGGGAAAGGGCGTCTTCGACGTGCCTTCGATCTGCGCTACGATCAGGACAGATCCTGCCATAAGAAAGGCCGTTGCTGTCGATCGCCACATTCTCTACCCCCAGATCCAATCCGACAGAGCCTTGAGCTGTTGGGCCAAAGACCGATGGCAGGCGAGTAACAATCACCGCGAACCAGCGACCACGACCATCCTTTCTGATCGTCAGGGTCACTGGCTTCCCGGCCAACTCTCGATGCATCTTCAAGCGAACCGACGGCAGACCCTTCATTCTGAGAGTGTTGCCTTTCAGCTTCCATCCTCCGGTTTCAGAAAACCCAAAACTGCGCAGACGCTCGACACTGCGAAACCGTGGAAATCCCGCCTTAGCTCCATTACGCTTTAGGCGCCTAAAAAATCCCTTAAATGCTTCGTCTACTTGAGTCAGTGGTGTGCGTAGCATTGAAACAGCATAGCCAGCTATCTTACGATCATCGGAACGCACCTGAGTTAGCGATCTGAACTGATCGAATTTCGTGATAGAATTTCTGGCCTTGCTCCAACTGCCAATCCGCTCCTCCAGTGCAGCATTGTAAAGCTGATTCGAGCAAGAAATCGCCGCCTCAAATGCACAGCCTATCCTCTCGGACATGCATATTCTGAAGCGATAGGAGCGTATCATAAATCCCCCTAGCACGCGATGCGCCTGCAGGAAACCCAAGAAGAAAGGTGTATCCTATGAACAGTACATTGCGCAGCGTAGAGATCTTCGCGGGAGCGGCCGGCCTCGGTCTCGGACTGGCCGAAGCCGGATTCAAGCACGAGGTCGTCGTCGAGAACAACAGTGACGCCTGTGAGACTATTCGTCTCAACCAGCAGGAAGGCCATCGACTGGTCCAGGGCTGGGACATCCGCGAAGCCGACATCGAGACCTGCGACCTTTCCGACGTCAGCGGAGAGATCGATCTCGTCGCCGGCGGACCTCCCTGTCAGGGATTCAGCGTCGGCGGCCTCCACCGCGGTGCCAAGGACGAACGCAATCTGTGGCCGTGGGCCATCGAGACGGTGTCGCAGCTCAAGCCTCGCGCCTTCGCCTTCGAGAACGTGCCGAACCTGGCCAGCGCCCACGCCGATTACCTCACCTACCTCACGCGTGCTCTCTCGCTTCCCACCATCGCACGACCGGGCGAATGGCAAGAGGACTCCAGGCGGCTGGGCGACATCCTCATGACCGGTCAGAGCTTCGATCCCAGCTATCGTGTCCATGTCGACACGCTGGTCGCATCCGACTACGGAACCGGTCAGCGGCGGAAGAGGCTCTTCATCATCGGGATCCGTGACGATGTCACCGGTGACTACACCACTCCCGAGGCGACCCATGGGGAATACGAACTGATGGAGCAGAAATGGCTCACAGGGGAATACTGGGACCGCCACGGCATCGAACGTCAGACTCCCGACAAGGAGGGCCTGGCATGGATGAAGCGTCACAACCGCCAGCCGCGCGACATGTTCGCTCCTCGGCTCCTACCGTGGCGCACCGTGCGGGACGTGCTGGCGGACATCCCGTCAGACGCGCCTAACAACGAGCCGGCACCACGCGAGTTCAAGACCTACAAGGGGCACACCGGATCAGATGCCGACAGGCCTTCCAAGACGCACCGTGCAGGTGATCACGGGGTCAGTGGCGGTGAGCTCGGGGTCGTATCCTCGGTCCCCGGCCATGAATACCATCGTCACTACAGCGTGCGAGAAGCCGCGGCTCTGTCCGACTTCGATCACGGGTATCGTTTCTCGGGGTCTTGGGGCGATGGACTGCGGCAGGTCGGCAATGCCGTGCCGTGCCGCCTCGGGCAGGCCGTCGGAAACAGCATAGCGACCGCATTGGCCGCCTGACCCCAACCAGCGAAGGAACGCATCCATGGAAAAGGAAAAGACCACCCTTCCGAGCCACGACCAGGTCAATGGAGCCATGACCGGCCTCAGAGGCTGGCTCTCGGCCGGGAAGAGCCATGCCGACCGCGGAGGCTCTCTCATCAGCCTCGACAGCTACGTCGAGACTGCGCTGGCTGAGGTCGAATGGCGCCTCGATGCCGAAGCGGCAGACGAGGACGAGACCGAAAGGCCTTCGGATGAAGAGCTTTCGATCGCACTCGCCGGGATGCGCGGGCTCAAGGAGGACGGACCTCTCGCCGACGACGTGGCCATCCTGCTCGAATGGCTAGACGGTACCGACGTAGAAGGACGGGAAAAGAGGAGCAGGTCCACTTCTCCCTTCGACACCGAGGACATGGAGGCCGTCGAGCGGTCCATCGAGTCCCTGCGTTCCCTCGGCGGAGAGGAGGTAGACCTCGTTCTCGGCGAAATCAACCGCCTGCGGAGCAAGTTCGCGGCAATCGAAGACGGAAATACCGTGCTGATCATGTCCGATGCAGACAGGGCCACCCGGGTCCAGGACCTCGATGACGCTTCCCTGGCCGCATGGGCGCGCTGGGTATTCCTCAACATGGAGCGCGTCCGCGAACGCATGGACAAGACGGACGGAATTTCCCCCGGAGACAGCGAGCCCATGACCGTCGGCGCCATGCAAGGCGTCATCGGACTCGCGCTGATCACCTATGCGGGGCACAACACCCATGTCTCCTTCGAGACGGAAGGCATCACCTTCGGAGGGGCGGAGCTCGGCGACTGGCGGGTCGACATACGGCAGATCCGCAAGGCGGACGGGACCCCCGTCGGAGACGGGGCGATCCGGGCCGAGGTCCATAGCGACGATCACCGGGCCCGGACCGAATTCGATGCCCGTCCCATCCTCCTGCAGATGGACCACGGCTGGCTTCTCGATCTCGCGCGATGCGACTGGGGAGGAGAGCAGCCAGCGGACGATGTCGCCCTCATGGCGGAGAAATACGATTCCAACGTCAGAGAGGTATTCGAACACGTGAGCCGCTCTGATGGTGGATTCGAATGCACCATCGACGGTGACCGCGCACTAGAATGGCTGAAGGACAATCGGCCCGACGCATGGCACTGGCTGATCGCGGAACTCGAGAAGGAAGGAAAATACTGATGATCGACAAGACCAGCAGCGGCGAGCCCACCTTCGGTGTCGCCAAGAACCAGACGGTCAAGGTCCGTTCCAAGAGCGGGACGGACTATGTGGCCTATCATGACGGTGAGACCTGGTACGAGGGTCATCACGACGAGGATCGATGCCCGGTCCAGATCGCCGAGGCACCGGTAAGCCTCGTCTCCGACTGACCCGGTCGCGTTTCCGCAAGCCGGAATTGCGTCCTATAATGCACTTGGAAATCACATGATGACAGAAGCCCTCATATTCCTCTCGCAGCCCGAGACCATGCCGTTCTCGATATCGCTCGTCCTCATGGCCCTCATCGGGGCAGTCAGCCTCCTCGGACTCGATTTCGAGGTGGGTGTCGACGCGCCTTCCATCGACATGGACATAGACGCCGATGCAGGCATCAATGGCATCAGTATCATCGACTGGGTCAATCCCGGGCGCCTTCCCTTCCTCGCGGCGCTCGCGCTCTTCCTGATGATCTATTCGCTCATCGGTCTGGCAGGCCAGCAGTTTCTCGAGGAGAGCACCGGGATGCTTCCCGCATGGCTTGCCGGTATCGCGACCCTTCCGGTCGCATGGATCGCATGGCAGCCGGTCTCCAGACTGGCAGGTCGCGTGATGCCGCGTGACCATACGGAAGCCGTCAGCATCAGGAGCCTGCAGGGTCGCCGAGGCACGATCGAGATCGGAGTTGCCACCCATACCAGTCCGGCCCGGGCGCTCGTGCGGGACATCCATGGCACCAGGCACAGCCTGATGGTCGTCATGGGGCTTCCCGGCCAAGAAGCGCATGCAGGCGACGAGGTCTACCTGCTCGAGATCGGGCAGGAGGGCGAGCCTTCGATAGCTCACCCGGCAGAGCCCCGCTCGCTGCTCTCAATCTGAAGACATCCTTACCACCAAGCCCAATCAAAGGGGGAATAAGACTAATGAATACACTCATCTACGCCGGCATCATCCTGCTCGGCCTCATCGTGGTGGGCGTCGTCATCGCACGCCTCTACAGGCGCGCCACAAAGGAACGCGCATTCGTCCGGACGGGTCTGGGCGGCCAGAAGGTCGTCCTCAACGGCGGCGCCATCGTCATGCCCATCTTCCATGAGGTTCTCGACGTCAATCTGAACACCCTCAAGCTCAAGGTGGAACGACGTGACGAGAGCGCGATGATCTCCTTCGACAAGCTCCGCGTGAATGCCACGGCCGAGTTCTACCTGCGGGTCAAGCCCGATGCGGATTCCGTCGCGACGGCGGCGCAGACGCTGGGCTCGCGGACGCTCAATCCCGATGGTCTGAAGGATCTCATCGAGGGCAAGCTCGTCGACGGACTTCGCTCCGTGGCCGCCAGCATGTCCATGAACGACATGCACGAGAAACGGGCCGAATTCGTCCAGGCGGTGCAGCAGACGGTCGCCAACGATCTCACGACCAACGGACTCGAGCTCGAATCCGTCTCCCTCACCGACCTCGATCAGACCGACCTCAGGTTCTTCAACGACTCGAACGCTTTCGACGCCGTCGGACGTGCGAAGATCGTCGGGATCGTCGAGGAGAAGAAGTTCGAGACCAACGAGATCGAGGCGAACAACCGCGTCAAGATCGCGCAGACCAACCGCGAAGCGAAGGAGCAGGAGCTGCGCATCGGTCAGGAAGTCGAGTTCGCGGAGCTCGCACAGCAGCGCGAGATCGAGACCCAGCGTGCGAGCCAGGAGGCGGACATCGCCAAGCGGCGGTCCGAGCAGAAGCGTGAATCGGAGGAGGTCCGTATCGCGACCGAACTCGACACCCAGCGCAAGGAGATCGAATCCAAGCGTGACCTCGAGGTATCCGAGCAGGATCGCAAGATCGCTGTCTCGAACAAGTCTCGCGAGGAAAGCGCGGCACGCGCCGAAGCAGACGAGGCACGCGCCAAGGCAATCACGGCCGAGGAAGGCGTGAAGACCGCTCAGGAAACGGCCGCTGCCGAACGCGAAAAGAGCATCGCACTCGTGGAGGCCCGCAAGAACGCCGAGCAGGACGCGATCAAGGTGACCGTCCAGGCGGACGCCGAGCGTGATGCGGCCGAGGCCCGCGCGAAGGCGAAGCGGATCGAGGCGGAAGCCGATGCGGAAGCGGAAAAGCTCCGTGCGTCGGGCATCGAGGCCGTCGCACTCGCCGAGGCCGAAGGCATCCGCGCCAAGAACGAGGCCATCAACCTGCTCGGGAACGAGCACCTGCTGTCCCAGGAGCGCACGATCCTCATGGACAAGCTGCCTGCGATCATCGAGGCTGCCGGCAAGCCGATCGAGAAGATCGACGGCATCAGCATCGCTGAGATCTCCGGTCTCGGTGGCAATGGCGGCAACGGCCTGATCCGCGACGGTGTGACCACGGGCGGAGCGACCGGTCTCGGAGACGAGCTGACCAGCGCCGCTCTGCGCTACCAGACCGCCAGCCCCATCGTGAAGGGCCTGCTGGCCTCTGTAGGCATCGACGGAAGCTCGCTCGGCAACATGGCCTCCTCGCCCTTCTCGGTCGACGCCAGCAAGCACGTCGCGGCTGCCGATGGCGATGCCCCCGATGCCGACAGCATGGTCACCACGCGCGTCTCCGATCGCGACGCGACCGTGAAGACCGACGAGGCGAGCTCCATCGCGTCCCCGGTCGGCCTCGACCGCGGATACGAGTCGGATGACGACTTCCGTCCGAGCCGTCGCCCGCGCCGCGGCAACGAGGAGTAAGGACAGATGGAGGCGCAGCGTCAACCCGGCAGATTACGCCGATACATGCGGTTGACGCTGCGCCTCTCCTTCTGGGCGGCGCTCATAGCAACCATGCTCGCAGCCGGCGTCGCCTCGGGTGTGAGCTGGGTCGTCCATGACGCAACGGGACGATTGCCGTCCTATGACGAGATACGATCCCGTCCCACAGGGACGACGGTCAGATACTTCTCCGCCGACAAGGTCCTGCTGCATTCACAGGGGCCCCAATACGGCGAGTGGATGGAATATACCGACATTCCCGTATCGATGCGCAGGGCCATGGTCGCGATCGAGGACAGGCGCTTCCGCGATCACAAGGGCGTCGATCCCATAGCGCTCGCTCGCGCCGTCAAATTCGCATGGGACAACAGGAACACGGGACGGCGCCTGCAGGGCGCCTCCACGATCACACAGCAGGTCGCAAGGACACTCTTCCTCGATCGTCAGTATGACGTTCGCAGGAAACTGGACGAGATGATCGTCGCGCTCGCTCTCGAGCGCAAGTTCACGAAGGAGCAGATTCTCGAGCTCTATCTCAACAAGGTCTATTTCGGCGGAGGCGCCTATGGCGTCGATGCCGCATCGAGGACCTTCTACGGTCATCCCGCCAGCGAGCTCACAACCCCTGAAGCGGCTCTTCTGGCCGGTCTCGTCAAGGCGCCCTCGGACTACGCTCCGACGGCCGATGTGGAGGCCTCGGAGGGAAGGATGCGGGTGGTGCTCGCCGTCATGCGGGAGACCGGCCAGGACCGTGAGGCCGATCCCTCGTCAGCCATGCCCGAACTCGATCTCCAACGTGAAAAGAAGGATCGCACCGGGAGTCGTCACTTCATCGACTGGATCGAGCCTCAGATCGAGGAGATACAGCCTGACATGGTCGGCCGGATAGACGTCTACACCACCCTGGACAGTCGTCTGCAGGATCTCGCACAATCCGCTGTCGAGGAGGGCGCGCCAGATGGAACACAGCCCGCCCTCGTGTCGATGGACGACAACGGCGCCATCAGGGCCATGGTCGGGGGACTCGACTACGCCACCTCCACCTACAACAGGGCGACACAGGCGAAGAGGCAGCCAGGGTCCTCCTTCAAGCTGTTCGTCTATCTCACTGCTCTGGAATCCGGCTACGGTCCGAACAGCCGCGTCTTCGATGGTCCCATAACGATCGGTGACTGGTCGCCTCGTAACAGCTCGGGCCGCTATTCCGGAAACATGCGCATGCAGAGCGCCTTCGCCTTCTCGCTCAATACAGTCGCCGCCAGAATGGGACAGAAGCTGGGCACCGAAAGGATATCCCAGATGGCACACCGGATGGGCGTCTCCACCCCCGTCAACACCTCTCCCAGCATGGTTCTGGGAACCTCCGAGGCCCGCGTGATCGATATGACCCGGGCCTATGCGATAGTGGGCGCAGGAGGGAAGTCCGTGCTTCCATACGGGATCGACAGGATCGAACAGTCGGGACGGGTCGTCTATCGACACGAGACGCCGCAACCGCAGATCGTGGTCACCGAGCAGGTCGCGGCCAACATGGCTTCCATGATGCGCGGTTCCGTCGAGAGCGGCACATCGCGTGCAGCCGCGATAGGAAGACCTGTCGCGGGCAAGACGGGAACGACCAATTCCAACAAGGACGGCTGGTTCCTCGGCTTCTCATCCGGTCTCACGACCGGCGTCTGGGTCGGGAGGGATGACGCCAAACCGGTCCCCGGGCTGCAGGGAGGACGTGCTCCGGCCCGCATATTCTCGCAATACATGACCGAAGCCGTGAAGGGTCGCCCTGCTGGGTTCGAGACCGTCGCAACACCGCGGGTCAGCGCACCGGACATGCGCATGACACCGTCGGAGAGCCTACAGATCGCCACGCCGGCGGGAAGCGAACCGCCTCCTTCCGTCACGCCCGACGCCGGACCGCCTGCCCCCGTGGTGACGGCGCCAACTCCCCCTCCGGCCGATAGAGCCGGACGAAGCAGGGCGATAAGACCCGATCAATGACGCATTGACACCGATGCCCCGACGGCTAGAGGGGCGATACGCTGGAATAGCTCAGTTGGTAGAGCACATCACTCGTAATGATGAGGCCGCGGGTTCGATTCCTGCTTCCAGCACCACCTATTCCGCATTTGGTCCGGAAGCTCCTTCATCCTAAAACGGCATCGTGCCGAACAGGAAAGGAACCACCGTGGCCGAACAAGAGAACGACAACCCCTTCGCCGACAAGAAGAACGACGGAGCCAGTGCGAGCGATGACCGCCTGCGCCTCCTCATCGAGCGCATCGAGCGTCTCGAGGAGGAGAAGAAGGGAATCGCCGACGACATCAAGGACGTCTACGCCGAGGCGAAGGCCGTCGGCTACGATCCCAAGATCATGCGGCAGATCGTCCGTCTCCGGAAGATGAAGCCCGAGGACCGGACCGAGCAGGACATGATCCTCGACACCTACAAAGCAGCACTGGGAATGGCATGAACCAGACGACCGCCCCCGTATCCGTCTCGGACGTCCTCACGGACATCCAGGGCATAACGCTCTTCCTCGACTCGATCGATGCGGAACACGCCCGCGACGGAAACGCGATCCTTGCGCTCCAGCATCCCGCGCTTTCCCTGCGCAAAGGGGAGGTCGATGTCTTCATCGTCTTCCCGCATGAGGACGAAGAGAGATGGAACGCCGGATGGATCGGGGGCGGCTCGTTCAGCGGAACCTGGCTCGAGGACGAGAACGGCCTGATCGTCGACCCTTGGCTCGACGAGCGTCTCCGCTCCTCTCCGAATCGCGAGACGAGCGTGATGCAGCACATTCCGATCGTGATGCGCAACCGGAAGAACGACGATCCACTGGGTTACCTGTACCAGCCCGGACGGCCGATCCCCATCGAAGAACGCCAGAAGGAGCTGCATGTCCGCTACCTCGCATGGCTCGATGAGGGTGGAATGGAAAATGCCGTCCCGACACGGTCCCGTAGCGTCCTCGGAGAAGAGGGCATGAAACAGATCGCCCCCGGCTCGAAATGGGCACAGGCGGTCATCGCGGCGGACCAGCACGGCATTCCGCCGACGAGAGCCCGGCGTCAGGTGGATGACAGGGAGCGACGTGCGGCTCCGCGGGCCACCGCTCCCAGCGATGACCGGACTCTCGAGGAGAGACTGGCCGCGATAGGATCGAAGAGGACGGAGGCGGAGGAAAGGCGTCGGCGCGAGAACCAAGCTGTCGCAATGGAGGCCGTCACCAAGATGGCGACGAAGCAGCCCCTGTCCTGGAAGAAGGTCCTTATCGCCATCCTGCTCGGGCTGGCGATCGGTTGGATCGTCACGGTCATGTTCGGCTGAGCATGCCGGACGGCCTCATCATATTCCTATGCGTCGCGGGAGTGATACTGGCCCTGCTCCTGCTGAAGCACGCAGGGGGAGGGAACGCCTTCTCACCCTACAGGCGCAAGCGGCTCATGACACGGCACGAGATGGTCATGTACCACAAGCTCGTCAGAGCGCTCTCCGACACGCCCTACATCGTCTGCCCCCAGGTGAGCATGGGGGCGGTCATGGACATCAAGTCGGGAGTGGACGGGAAACAGCGTCTCGGACTGAGGAACCGGTTCGATCGCAAGATCATCGACTTCGTCATCGCCGACGAGGAAGGCCATGCACGCCTACTCGTCGAGCTGGACGACTCCAGCCACGTTTCGTCACGCGACCGGGAGAGGGATTCGCTCACCACGTCCGCGGGATACCGGACCCTCCGCTACAGGAAGGCCGGAACGCTCGACGTGCGGTCACTGCGTCGGGACATGGCGGAGATCATAAGAGCGCAGAATTGAGAAGGAGGACCGCATGCAGGCAAGTCCATCGGCGCGTAAGCGCGTCTACACGATCGATGCCGGAACGCATTCGGTCCTGGCTTCGCTGGACCATGACGGAGAAGCGAGACTGCATCAGATACTCGCCGATTTCGACAGGCATCTCAAGGGAATGCTCGGAGGCAGCAGGAGCGGGGTCATAGACGGACCGATCACCGCGGGATCCGGAACCGCCGAGAGGATAACCCTCGAGATTGACGATAAGACCATCACATCGGGAAGGATCGTCGCGACGGTCGCATTCTCGGGAGGAATCCTGTGGAGACGGGGCTCACTGCGGATACCGGGCGTCACTCTTCCCAAGGCCCTCATGCTGAGCATCAAGGGCAGAAGGATCGGAGACGTCGTCGAAGGAGCACCCTTTCCCGACTTCCTCATCCGAAACGCAATCCACGATCAATCCGCCAACGGCAACAAGCTGCGAATTCGCTGCACCGGGGACGAACAACGAGAGATAGGACGATGAAGGAGAACACGATACTGCCCTCGTTCGTGACCACGGCGCTTCTCTCGATGGCGCGCAGCCACATGGCCGCGAACGCCCCGAACCAGGTCCTGGAGGAATACGGGGAGGCGTATATGCACCGCTGGTTCCTCGAGAAGGATCGCACCCGGGGAAGCGTCTACATCCACCACATCCTGCGATCCGACTACGATCCGGAACTCCACGACCATCCCGGTGACAACATGAGCATCCTCCTGCACGGGGCGATCAGCGAGCAACTCGAAAGCGGCAGCCGCATTCTCGTCCCCGGTTCGGTCGTCCTGCGCAAGGCCGAGGAAAGACACCGCCTTCTCATAGAGGAACCGGTGATAACGCTGTGGATCATGGGAGAGCGGACGAGGGAGTGGGGGTTCTGGATGGAGGACGGGTCGTTCGTCCCCTCTCAGCGGTTCTTCGACATGCGCTCGAGACCGGTCGCCTAGACCATCCTGAAAATCCTTCCTAGATCAGGACCGGGAGGCTATGGTTGCCGGATGTCCAACGACAGTACCAAGACGAGAAGATACGGAGAGGCCATCGATCTGCTGGCTCGGGTCTGCCTCTCGCAATATCCGGAATCAGACAGCAACGACGTGGCCGATGCCGTGGGACACGCCATCGGGAGATCGCTGCCGTCGAACGTGAACGCCATCGCGATGGCGATCGACGTGATAGACGCCGGCGGCTGGCCCGAAGGGCAGGAGAAGGCGGACATCTTCATCGGCCGTTACGTGCGCGAATACAGGATGCTGACGCGGCGGGCACGGTCCAGGGGCCTGCGGGGTCTCGATCCTATCGCCCGTGAGACGATCGACACGAACTATCCTCCCCGCACCGACGACGACCGGCTCGCCCACAGGGAGGCAAAGACCCTGATATCCCTTATGGCCGGACGGTCCGTCTGCATCGCTATGCTCGACGAGGCCTCGGACGAGAGGTCCCCCATATTCGAATCCACACGGATGGTCATGTCCAGCGGTGATCCCGACCGGATGACGGACTACATCGTCGCATGGATGGGGTACATGACCGACAACGGCCACCCCGACGTCATCATCGGTCAGCGTCTGAAGCGCGCCCTCAATGCTTCCAAGCTCGCTATCCTGTCCTCCGGCAGGGCGAGATAGGACGAGAATCAAGGAGAAGAAGATGAACAAGCCGAAGATCATCGGTCTGACCGGTCGCAAGTATGCAGGAAAGACCGAGGCCGCCAAGTATCTCGAACAGCGGCACGGCTACAGAGGGACCCCGATCACCGATCCCATGATCGAGATGGCGGAGCCATTGCTTCGCAGAATGGGAATCACAGGACAGTCCGAGATCGATGACCGGCTGCAGCCCTGGGGAAAACGCAAGGAGGAGCCGATTCCCGGCTTCGATCACCTCAGCGGTCGCAAGATTCTCCAGGCGATCGGCAAGGACCTGCGCGACGCACTCAGCAGGCCCAGCGACGAACCTCCCGAAGGGAATGCGCACGGGACGGATTCCGGCCTCTTCTACGAACTCTGGATGAAGGACAACGAGGGCGTGGAGTTCCTCTCGAACCAGAGCGTGCGCTACCCCTTCGAAGGGGGGATCATCACCGCGAGCGGTGGAGAGATGTGGCGCATCATCAATCCGGAGGCCCCGGAGGACGGTGACACCCACCCTTCCGAGAGACAGGACTGGCCGGTCACCCGCGAGATCATCGCGCCTCACAGCAAGGGCATATCCTTCCTGCATGAAGAGATAGAGAAGGCTCTCGCGGCGACCTAGAGATCCCCCTCGGGGACAAGGACGAGACGCTTGCCGTCGAACCCTATGTCGCAGCCCACCAGCCTGACCGCGGTATCGTCCCTCATGTCCTTGGCGGGCCTGTGGATCCAGCCGTCGCCGGCGAAGAGCACGTCCGCCTTGAGGGATAGATGACCGAGGGTCGCCACTGCATCGGAGACATCGATGGCCCACTCGATCCTGGAGCGCTGCTCGAACAAGGAGAAGATCGCGTCACGATACTCCTGCTCCTCCCACGGTTCGATCCTGTTCAGGGCGCACAGACGATTGAAAACGCCACCGAAGTTCCCGACGACGTTCGCACGTCCGAGATGCTGCGTCGCATGGCATCTGGAGCAGAGGCAGCGGATTCCTTCCAGGCTCTGCACCGCAGATGCCGGATCATAGTGCCACTTCTCGTGACCCTCGAGATTTCCCGGATCACCGCACTCGCCGCAGACCCCGCTCGACTCTATGAAGGGGTTCTTCAGGGCGTTCCAGGACGATGCCACCAGCAGATTGGCGAGGCTGGCGAACCAGGAGCCTGCGGGTATGAGGTCGACGACCTCCGGAACCACGAGCTCACGAGCCACCCGCGGGAGGAGATCGTCGAGTTCCTTCCGGAGGGCGACGTCCGAGAAGTCGATCGTCCATGTCCCGGTCCGGGATCTTCTTACACGGTCACCTGCAGCGGCGACTATCCGCTCTTCCGGGCCGACCAGGTTCACGCCCCCGGAGAACGAGGGGCCTCTCGCCAAGTAGGGTAGCCTTCCGCCTCGGATACCGCGTGGTCTCGATAGATCGATTTCGAGGCATGAGGACAGCATGCTCCCAGTATCGCCCGGCGACGTCCGTCAGGCAACCTCCGTTTGGAGAAAACGGAACCGCATCCTAGAAGCCAGCAAAAGGAGAAAGCACATTATGAACTACCCCACTCTGCCCTTCGCGCTCGTCTACTATCTCGCGCAGGTCACCCCCGAGAGGGCAAAACTCGCCTCGGGCGGGCGCCATGTCGGAATCTACGTCCACAAGGATCGCAGCGTTTCGGCGATCAGGCTGGAGATCATGAACGACGAGCAACTCCCTCAGATCGAGGCCGAGGTGGCCCGCATGATGTCGCAGAACGACTACGACACCGTCGCGCTCACCTTCAGCACGACCGACAGCGAGCCCTCCGACATCGGCGTGATCATCGAGAAGGACAAGGATCCGATGATCTTCAACTGGCAGTATTCGCCGCAGTTCGGCATCACGCTCGTCGACGACAAGGAGACCGCCGATCGCATCGACACCTGGTCCGGCGTCCGTCTGGCCCGTGATCTGGTCAAGAAGGGCTGACCCAGATGGAGGAGCAGCGTGCCATCCGCCTGCGGGGGTCCCTGCTCCTCCATGTCTTCGGCGCCGACCGGAGCAACGGCAATCGCGATCGCTACCAGTCGCTCTCCCGGACCGAGAGAGCCGCTCTCGAGGGCATGGTGGAATCGCGTCGCAGTGCCGAGACACTCACCGAAAAAGGCCATGAGGCGAGAATCGACGGGGTCGAAGCCCTGCGGTCCGCGAGCCTCCTCCTGGCCCCGCCGCGGGACGTCGATTCCATTCCCACCCACGATGAGATCGCCGAGCGACTCGAACTCATCGGCGGGATATCCTCCACAATGCGCCTGAAGATGCGTCTTCTCGACGAAGGATGGCGTGTCTCCCGTGCCGAGCTGGGAATGCAGCGCGCGATCGCAGACGGCGCCATCACACTGGAAAGGGACTGGACGGTCAGGACCGTCGACTCCTGAGCACATCGACATGTCCCCGATTCCGGTAAAGGAAAGGAAAAGGACATGCCGAACAAGCCGCAGAGATCCGATATCACATGCGATGGACGTCGCTACGATGATCATCCGGAATTCACGCCCGATCTCTCTCCTGAGACGATGGCCCGGCTGGGTGTGTTCGGCGGCGCCTACTTCGCCGACGATCTGGACGACAACAAGGGGATCCCCGAGGAGGTCCTGAAGCACTCCACCGGCGACAAGGACAAGTCGAACAACGCCTTCGGCGTCCACTCCGGTATGAGCCGCGAGAAATGGCAGCAGCGAGGCTGGCTCACCAACGACAATCCCCGCGGCTGGTATGAATGGTATATCCGGTTCGACGCGGGCGAACGCTTCGATGAGGATGAAGACCAGATCGGTCGATGGAAGGATTTCCGGAACCGCTGGTCGCCCAACGACCGCCAGGCGCTGGAGAACATGTCCCCCGGTGACGGGACCCGACAGGCACTCCTGCACTGGGCGTTGCACCCATGGACACCGGAGATGTCCGTGGAGGACTCTGAGGGCTGAGTACCGCTTTCGTTCCACTGTCCTGCATCCTATAATGGGTCAATGAGAGTATGGATCGCAGAGAAGCCGGACATGGGCCGGAAGGTCGCCAAGGCACTCGGAGGCGGCCAGGAGAGCGGAGGCTCCATCAAGATCGGGAAGGACGAGGTCGTCACATGGGCGATCGGTCACCTCCTCGAGGATCTGATGCCCCATGAATACGACGAGCGCTACAAGAAGTGGAAGCTCGAGGATCTCCCGATCATCCCGAAGCAGTTCAAGCGCAAGCCACAGGACGGAAAGACGGCCCAGCTGAAGGTCGTAGTGGGCCTGATAAAGAAGGCCAGCGAGATCGTCATCGCGACCGACGCGGGACGCGAAGGCGAGGCCATCGCCTGGCATCTGCTCGATCATGCAGGGTGGAAGAAGGGGGCGCAGCGTCTCTGGACATCCTCACTCGGTGAGGATCACCTCAAGAAGGCGGTACGCCAACTGATCGACGACAGCCAGAAGAAGTCGCTCTACACCGCCGCCAAGCTGCGCGGTGCGATGGACTGGTCGGACGGCATCAACCTCTCGCGCCTCTACAACATCAGGCTGGTCGAATACGGGGACAAGGTCCTGTCTCTCGGGCGCGTCCAGACCGCGACTCTCGCGATCCTGGTCGATCGCGACAACGAGATCGCCAATTTCAGGCCCAGCGACTACTACGAGCTGCGAGCACCGATACGGGCCGCCGGCGGCGAGTTCGACCTCTTCCACCGACCCTCCGAGAGTCGCCGCATCCTGGATCCCAAGGAAGCACAGCGGATGGCGCGCGACGCAAGCCAGCAGGACTGCCTCCTGAAGGTCGAGACGAAACCGGTCACCATGCGGCCGAGTCCTCCCTTCAGCCTCCCGGAGCTGCAGATGGCGGCATCACGCAAGTGGGGATGGGGAGCCAAGAGAACCCTGGACGAGGTGCAGAAGCTCTACGAGGCCGGTCTCGTAACCTACCCGAGGACCGACACCGGCTGCCTCACCAGCGATCTCAAGAAGGACATGCCGAAGCACCTCTCGGCCCTGCGTCGCCATCCGGACTTCAAGAGCCTGGCGGACATCACGCCCGAATATCGCAATACGGTCTTCAACGACAAGAAGGTCGAGGACCACCACGGCATAATCCCGACGGACCAGGCATGCGATCCATCCAGGCTCGCCGCCTCGTCCCGCGATCTCTTCGACCTCATCGCAAGGCGCTTCCTCGCCTCGCTCATGCCCGATGCGAAGGGCCGCAGGACGACAGTGTCCACCACGCTTGCAGGTCTCGTCTTCAAGACCGGCGGCACGATCATCGACGTCATGGGATGGAAGGCCGTCTGGAGCGGTCAGGAGGACCCTACCGAGTCCTCCAAGAAGGACGAGGATCAGGCCATCCTGCCTCCGGTCAGCGACAAGGAGCGGGCTCGATCCCTCGATGTCGAGGCCCAGACCAAGACGACGAAGCCGCCGCCGCATTACACGGAGGGAACGCTTCTCAAGGCGATGCTCAATGCCGGATCGAAGGACGAGGATTCCGAGATAAGGGACCTCCTATCGAACGGGGGGCTGGGCACCCAGGCCACCCGTCAGGAGATCATCGAGAAGCTGAAATACCGGGACTTCGCCAGGATCGAGGGCAAGAAGATCATATCCACCCAGCGCGCACGCGATTTCGTGGACATCCTGCGCAGCGAGTCCTCCAGGCTGGTGGACGTCGTCGCCACTGCGGATCTGGAAAGACGTCTCAGGGAGGTGGAAAAGGACCCCTCCAAGATGCCCGACATCTGGAGGGAATACGTCAGCGGCCTCAGGCAGGAAATCGATGTCCTCCGGCGCACTCCGGTCAAGCGCAAGCTGCCCGCGAGCCCGGGTGGACGCGGAGGTTCTCCCAAACGCAATACGGGCGGCCGCTCCGCTCCCAAGGGGGGTAGGAAATACGGGGGAAAGTCCTCGGGCGCCTCCAAGTCCGGAGGAAGGAAATATCCCTCGGGTGGCCGGAAGGCCGGATCCCGACGCAAGAAGGCATGATCAACCTTGATGCTTCCCTTAACCGCGTCGCCATCCTAAAAGAAGGCGAATCACACGGAGAAGTCATCATGAGCGCGACGCGCCTCAAGACCTGCGGCCGATATGCATGGCGCGCCATGAAGAGGAACGATGACGTCTTCATGGCGGCATTGCTGGTGATCGCACTGTCAGTGGCCGTCCTGACGTTCTGACATGACACCGCGGAACAAGCGAGATGGCAATCCCAGTCTCCTGGGCAGCCTGGGATTCGGCTTCGTCATCGGATCGGCCTTGGCCCTGTCCAACTGCGTGCAAGACCCTGCGACCGGAACGTCCGCGGGAAGACATGCTTCAGAGAGTTCCATTCCCCGGCATCTCGCCGACTGAGCGCCCTCCGATGACAACGCGAAAGAAGGAGGGAGCAAGAACCGGTCAGGCACATGCCTATGTGCAGTTCGTCCTGTTCTGCTCGATAATGACCGGGCTGAACCTCAATCCCGGTGGGCAGGTCTCCGCTGACAGCCCGGAAATACCACAATCGCAGGGGTCCCGACCGTCCGAAGCGATCGCTTCCTCCGGGTCCGTGTCGACTGACCCCATCCCGACAGCTGTCTCCGAGTACCCTGCCAACATGGTGTACTGGGGAGAAGAAGGAAGACCTCTTCCGGAAGATTCCGGACAGTTCGAAATATGGGACATATCGGATTCCTCGACGCGCAAGATCGTGACGCTCTCCGATCTGGGGAAAGGACATTCCGAACGCGTCGCAATACCCGATGCCACCGTCTTCCTCGAGCCCGGTGGGCGGGTCCGGTTCCCCCTGGCGAACGGACAATACTCCATAGTCGCTCTCGCCGGCTCGGACTGGAACGGTCACGACTTCGGCAAGGACGGCATCGCAGTGAGCTACAGGCCCAGATCCGTCCACAACGACCAGATAACGGTCCTCGTCATCGGAGCACCCGATGAGCCCGTGACGAGGATAGAAGGGAAGTCAACATGATGAGCCTCGAGAGGAAGGGCGCCTCGGACAAGAGAAGGACGAGCTCCGGATTCGGCAAGCCGAAGGGGCTGAGGTCGGTACTGTCCGTGCCCGACGGATTCGACGAGACGTGCTCACGCCATGACAATGACGAGACCATGACCAGAATCCTGCACAGCGGTTTCTGCGTCATGGCCTATCGCTCCTTCACGGAGGACGTTCTCGGCCAGATACACCGCATGAAACTGGAACTGGCACGTCATCGTCACATGGTGCTGAGGCTGCTGCCCTCCATCGAGGAGGCACTGCATCGTCATGATTTCCTCTACGAGCATAGCGGTCTGGGGCTCCAGCATTCCAACCAGATGAGCGTGATCTCACGCCGTGGCATGCTCTATCGCCTGGCCATCATCCCCCAGGGAGAAGATGACGGATCGGCGCCGACCCTCCATCTGGACACCAGCTGGATCGAGAGAAGGGATCCGGTGAGCGAGCGTCAGCACGTCGCCTCTCTCGTTCTCGGGCCAGGCGTCCATCCCATCGACATAGACCGCCTCTTCGCAGGAGTCCCGCAATGATCATTCCAACCTCGTCCGGTCTCCCGAAGCCCAGACTCGGCGAATGGTCGGATGCTCTCGGTCATGTCGTAGACACCGGGCGATTCGTGGATCTCGCCACCTATCTGAACTGGCGGGCGTCGGAAGGCGCCGAGATATACCCCGAGCCGCACAACATCTTCGCGGCGCTGAAGTCGGTCGATCCCATGGAGGTGCGCGTCGTCATCCTGGGGCAGGACCCCTATCATGGACCGGGTCAGGCGCACGGACTGGCCTTCTCCGTCCAGAAGGGATGCGACATTCCTCCGTCACTGCGCAACATGTATGCCGAGCTGCAGTCCGATCTCGGGCACGAGCCACCTCGGCACGGATACCTCCAGAGCTGGGCCGATCAGGGGGTACTCCTGCTGAACACGCTCCTCACGGTCGAGAAGTCCAGGCCTCTCGCGCACAAGGGGAAGGGCTGGGAGTTCTTCACCGACGCGGTGATAAGCCACGTCAGCGACCACTCTCCTCCCTGTGTCTTCATGCTCTGGGGCAACCCTGCCCGCAAGAAGAAGACGCTGATAGATGCCAGGCGGCACCACGTGATAGAGAGCGTCCATCCTTCCCCGCTGTCCGCAACCCGCGGATTCTTCGGAAGCAGGCCGTTCAGTCAGGCGAACGAATGGCTTTCCCGACACGGTCGCGAGCCCATCGACTGGAAGGTAGAGTAGAGGAAAAATATGACCAGCACCCGTGTCCTCCCAATCGCATCGGGAGGCATGGCCGGCTTCCACCCTCTCGTCGTTCCGCATCTCGAGGATCTCGGGCCGGACGACTGGAGCAAGATCGACGGAATCGGCAGAACGGGGAGCGTCAGCATCCATACGAGACATCCGGCGCTTTCCCTGACGATCGAATCCGACGATCGCGGGCGTGTCTGGCTCAAGCGCGTAAGCATGGGCAAGGGCGGCCCGATCAGTTTCACCAGGAACGTCCATCACCTCGATAATTCCCTCCCGGGAAAGGTGCCGTCTCTCCTCATGGGCCAGCCTCTCTCGATCCTGGTCGATCTTCCGGGAGCGGAGAAGTGCACCATAACTCGCATCAGGAAGGCGGACATCCACTTCTCGTGCGATGAGGATGATACGCCTTGGGGCGGACCCGATCGGCCGACATCGCGTGCCTGGACCAGCAGAATGCAAATCAAGCGTCTCGATGGCATCCATGCCGAACGTCATTCCAGTCTCTCCGCGAGTGTTCTTTCCAGCGTCCCCCTGGAAGGACTGCGAGACTATCTCAGGAAGAGAATGCGTCACCCGGCCGGGTCCTGCGTCCTCCCGGATACCACATTCCATGAACTGGGCCGTATAACCATTCCTGCCAAGACCAGATTCATCTCCGTGGAGGCACCTTCCGGAAGGACGATCGTCCATAGGGGCAAGGTCGTCCTCGAAGGGACAATGCCCGACGCCATGAGGACGGGGCTCGTCGGGAGAAGCGCCCGAAGCCTCATCGATCATCCTGTGTTCGAGACCAGCCTCGTAGGCAGGATCGAGAAGCGGACCGATCAGTCCATCATCCACCTGAAGTCCGGAGAAGGCACGAGAGACCTGGGGACCATAATGGCATCCCGCCCCGATGCCGCTCAGGTCTCACGAATCATAGACGACCTCAGGAAGGAGGCATCCGCATGAACTATCGCGACATCATCCGCGATCATCACTATGCCGGCCGGCCGTTCGACGGAACCGCGAACACGGTCGCAGAGATCGCCGAATACCTGATCGACAAGGCCTGCACGGACCTGAGGACCATGCAGGCATGGAAAGACAAGGACGAGGACGCGATCATCAAGACCGATCGCATCTCGCACTTCATGCACGATCTGGGTAACGCGCCCCGGCTCGGAGTCGACATACCTATAAACGGTCCGGCGATGAAATTGCGGACGGAGAGCTTCGGATCCTATTCGATGAACGGGGTCTTCTGGCTCAGCGGTTTCCGCAAGGGCATCCACGAGAGTCGTGAGGATATGGGCTGCGGAGAGGCAACCCTGGATCAGCTCCATGAACGCGTCAGGGCCGAACTGGAACGCATCCCCGAGGGAGACGAGCCATCCATGCCGAGCTACGAGAGGCTGGGCATGCTATCGGGTCCCGCCAAGAGGCCCCATGGCTGGTATGGCATCACGATCACGGATCCGAAAGGCGGCACCTTCGACATGGGCGAGATGATCTGGCCCCATGCCAACGAGAGTGCGATCGCGGTCGCTGTCGAGAAGATCATGCTGACAACCAGCTGCCTCCATATCCACGAGGCCAAGTTCCAAAGGCAGAAAGAGGATCTGCACGGGCGGGTGGAGGCGATCCTCGGTGACATTCCCCTGACCTCCATCATCGTCAAGGACTTCCAGGGCGGCCACGGCGCTCCCCTGTGGGACAGCAGAGTCGTCACGTATCAGATCGAGTTCCCCGCCAAGGACGAATTCCTGAGATCGCACCAGTTGAGGACCGACCTGATATTCAAGAGTGGCGGCAACGGTGACGCCTTCGAATCGCTACGCAAGATCGTGGCCGTCCAGAAGAGACGTCATCACCGGGAACACATCGTCGCATCGCGGCCCTCGCTCCTGATGGCGCGACACAGGGCGGACATCGATATCTTCCTCGAGCATTTCGTAGACAGACGGGAATACAACTCCCCTGAGCATTCCTACGCGCTTCATGACGGAATGATCGACATGAACGCCTCTCTCGATACCGAGGGTCGGGTCAGATACGAGGAAGGGATCCTCCGTCTGAAAGGATACGACCTGCCCGAGACGTCCCTCCAGGCGATGAGGTCGAAAGATGTGCGCGAGATCGTCGATCACCCGATCCTCGACGGGTGCGTCGTGAGGAAGGCACGGCGTCTGAAGGACCACGTCGCACTCTATCTCGATGCTCCTCTCGTGAGCGAGGAGGAATGCAGATCATGCGAAGGAAGGGAAAAGGCCATCGGCTGACAGATGTCACCGGATGGCCTGATTCTCCGTCAGCACTCCCTTGAAGATCATGAGGCCCCGCCTCTGGACCTCCATGATGAGCTCGCGATCGGAGAAGCTGCGTATCAGATCCTGCCCCGGCTCCTCCGATCCCGATACGGGATGAAGCACGACAAGGGATCTGTCCCTGTTGGAGAGCTTCCGGATACGACCGCGCTCCACGCATTCGGAAACCAGCCGGGCCACACCCGACTTGGACCTCAGTCCGAGGTCATGCATCAGATCGGCATAGGTCGGGCCTATGTCCGGGTTCGCCTCGAGCCGCGCCTGCAGCGCGAGCATGAAACGGTATTGCATGGGGGTGAGAGGGACGGGCGAGGCCCGTCCCTCTCGGTCTTCATTCCGCGCCATCGTCCAGCGGCTCCGGTCCGCCCGACATCATCTCTTCGGCGACGTCGTCCTTCTTTCCCAGGATCTCCGCCTCGATGCGGTCGACCATGTCCGGATTCTCCTTGAGGAAGGTCTTGGAGTTCTCCTTGCCCTGACCGATGCGGACACTGTCGTAGCTATACCATGCGCCCGACTTCTCGATGACACCGGCCTTGACCCCGATGTCGATGATCTCGCCGAGCCTCGAGATGCCTTCGCCATACATGATGTCGAATTCGACCTGCTTGAACGGCGGAGCCACCTTGTTCTTCACGACCTTCACCCTGGTCGAGTTGCCGGTGACCTCGTCGCGGTCCTTGATCGCTCCGGTCCTGCGGATATCAAGACGGACGGAAGCGTAGAACTTCAATGCGTTACCACCGGTGGTCGTCTCCGGGTTGCCGTACATCACGCCGATCTTCATGCGCAGCTGGTTGATGAAGATCACGAGGCATTTCGAGCGGTTGATCGAACCCGTCAGCTTGCGCAGCGACTGGCTCATCAGGCGGGCCTGAAGGCCCACATGACTGTCGCCCATCTCACCCTCGATCTCGGCGCGCGGAACCAACGCCGCGACCGAATCGACGACCAGGATGTCGATCGCATTGGACCGAACGAGCGTGTCCACGATCTCGAGCGCCTGCTCGCCGGTGTCCGGCTGCGACACGATCAGATTGTCGACATCCACGCCGAGCTTCTTCGCGTAGACCGGATCGAGCGCATGCTCCGCATCGATGAAGGCGGCCGTTCCGCCGAGCTTCTGCGCTTCTGCGATCGCATGCAGGGTGAGGGTCGTCTTTCCCGAGCTCTCGGGGCCGTAGATCTCCACGATCCTGCCACGGGGAAGGCCGCCGATCCCGAGCGCCACGTCGAGGCCCAGCGAACCCGTCGGAATGGATTCGATCTCGATGGCCTCCTTCTGGCCCAGCTTCATCGCTGAGCCCTTTCCGAAGGCCTTGTCGATCTGCGAGAGCGCGGCGTCCAGAGCCTTCTGCCGATCGTTGAAGGGGACCACGTTCTCAGTTGATTTCACCACGATACATTCTCCTTGACTGGTCTGCCCGTTCTAGGATGAAACCCATGAGAACACAAGCGGAACGTTCTTGTTTTGTGCCGCTCCTCCGGTCCGCTCCGTCAAGGCGTGGAAGAACGATTACCCCCATCCGAAAATAGTCCCTCCAAACTTCGGCTATTCGGATTTCCGTGTGGACAGAACATTTACGGAACTCTAGTGAGTAATCCATGCCGGTTCGCACCTTCGTTTTTCGTTTGCTGCCAACGCGTGCCCAGCATGCCAGTCTCCGGCAGATTCTGGATGACCAGCGAAATCTTTACAATGCTGCACTACAAGAGCGGCGAGATGCCTGGTCGAAGGGCAAGACCTCGATCTCGATGAACGACCAGACCAGGTCGTTGACCGAGATTCGCAAGTTCGACGAAACCTACGGCGATGCGCCATATAATCTCTCGAAATGGACGCTGAAGCGTATTGATGACGCGTTCAAGGCCTTCTTCCGTAGGGCGAAAAAGGCTGGGAAGGCCGGATTTCCTAGATTCCGTAGCGCAAGTCGTTGGCGGAGCTTCGGCTTCCACCAGAAAGACGGTTTGCGCCTCAAGGGCGATCGCTTGCTCTTCAGCGGCGGTATCATTGGTGCGCTGCGATTGAAGATGCACCGTCCGCTGCCAGACGGCGCCGTGATCAAGAGCGCCGTCTTCACAAAGGAAGCCGGTATTTGGCGCGTCGCCCTGTCCTGCGAGGTGCCACTGGCCGCCGCAAACGATGACGCAACCGCAATCGGCATCGACGTCGGCATCGAGCATCTGGCGACGGACTCGATCGGACGCCACTATGCGAATCTGCGCCCCGGCGGCGCACGCGCGAAGCGCGTCCGCCGGGCGCAACGCGCCCTAACGCGCTGTCGCCGCGGTTCGAAGCGGCGGCGCAAGGTCCGCACGCGACTGGCGCGAGAGCAGCGCGGCCTGCGTAACGCACGCACAACACATCTGCACGACGTAGCGAACGCGATTGTGCGATCCGCTTCGACGATCTTCGTCGAGGATCTGCGGATCAAGAATATGACCCGATCGGCACGCGGTAGCGTGGCCGAACCGGGCATGAATGTCCGGCAGAAGGCCGGACTGAATCGTGCGCTCGCTGATGCAGCGCCCGGCCGTCTGATCTCGATGATCGCCTACAAGGCTGAAAGTGCCGGTGGACGGATGATCAAGATCGATCCCAGGAACACGTCTAAGACGTGCTCCTCTTGCGGAGTGGTCGCGCCGAAGGCGCTGTCCGTCCGCAGGCATGTCTGCCCCTGCGGGGCCGACCTGCACCGGGATCACAACGCGGCGATCAACATAAGAGAGCGCGGCCTGGCCGCGCACGGGGTGGCTAGGCGCCCCGGGGAGCCCAACGTGGCCGGCTGCGGCGTGCGTGCTCCCGGAAAGGCGGATCCGCTTGCGGCCTAGCCGCAAGCGACCGAACCAGGATGGTTCGTGATGGAACTATGTTCCACACGAAAATCCGAATAGCCCAAACTTCCTGCCATCCTGCTAGGAAGACCCACGACAGAAGGAATACGACCATGAAGATGAATACCGCACTCGCCGCGATCGCCATGCTTTCCCTGGGCCTTTCCGCCTGCTCCGACGGCCCCGACAACGACCAGATCGGAGAGGCCCCGCCCCGCCAGACATCCGCACAGGGTCCGACCACGGAGCCGGCTCCGGTAGCCGTTCCGACGAGAGTGGATCTCCCCGAGGTGCCGGCCCCTTCTGACGAGGACATGGTGCTCGACGAGGTCGTCGACGGAACAGCGGGCTGACCCCTTGGTCCGCGATCTGGCCATATCCGCAGTCCTGGTGCTGACGGGATTCCTCCTCGGCATAGGATACACGGAGTGGCGTGGACAGCCCACACGACAGGACCTCACCGACGAACTCGCGGAGGATATCGCCGATGCGAATCCCGGTCTCAGCGTCGAATCGTCGTATGTCTCGACCTCCGGGCCCATGATCTACCTGGCCCTCCCTCCCGTCGATGCAGGAGGACTCACCCGACCCGTGGGGCGGATCGAGCTGGGCCATGACGGAGAGATACTTCCGTCCTTCCACGACTTCGATGACGGCTTCATGGCCTATCACTGGAACAGGTCCATGACGAAGGACGAGACACTGGCGAGGATCGACGAGATCGAAGCGGAATACGGGAGGCGGGAATGACGAGAACCGAACACCCCGAAGCTGGATCCTGCAGGATCGCCCTGACCTCCCCTGTCGCGACATTCATAGAGAGGCACTACGGCGTCGACGCCTACCTCGGGGACCTGCTGGCCGGCAGGCTCGATTCCGCCGGTCGCACCCACAAGTTCAATTCGGATCCCCGGGATCGCCACTGGAACGGTCGGGAGACCGCATTGCCCGAACGCCTTCCTTCATTGAAGGGTGACGTGACCTGGCGCCGGAAGGACAGACGATGGCAACTCGACGTCACAGAGGCCCTTCTCGTGGAAGGGGTGACATGGCAAGAACAGATCGCGCAATCCGTCTGTGGCGGAGCCCTTCTCATCCCGGGGACCATTCCCGAGGCATTGCGGATATCGGGAAAGGGGGAGAGGGTCCGGAGGATCGTCGATTCGGATCTGTTCGATGATCAGTGCATCATACACGAGATCATCGACTGGCCCGGGTCTCCTCCGAGCCATTTCGGCAAGGGGCGCCCCGACATGACCAAGATATACATCCACTGCGAACGGACAGAATACCATGCATGAGACCATCGATGCCCACCCCACTGTGAACGATTCCACGGGCATCCAGGAGACCCCCCGGAAGAGCAGGTTCCTGAGGAGGAACTGGAAGAAGGCCGCGCTCGCCCTGATCGGCCTGGATCTTCTCGTCGCGGTCATCATCACCGTGTTCGGAGGAGGGGACCTGGTCCAGAGCCTCGTCTTCGGCGTCTTTCGCTGACCCGACCGTCATCGTGAACAGGTGGAACTCACGGTAAGAGGGAAAAAATGGAAATGAGCATAGAACCGACGCCAATCTCGAAGGAGATCGAGCGCCGCTTCCTCGTTCCACTGGAGGAAGCGGAGAGACAGGCGTCGGGCAGGACGACCAGGCACATAGAACAGTGCTACCTCCAGGACACGGGGGCATGGCAGGTCCGATCGCGCAGGATCCAGGAGGACGGCGAGGAGAACTATGTCCTGACCATGAAGAGGAGCATCGGGCACGGTGAGAGCCACGAGATCGAACTTCCGGGCGACGCCGAGACGCATGGACAGATCCGTGCTTCGTCCGGCGCCATCGCGAAGAGAAGAACCCACCACGAGCTCCCCTGCGGAAACGTGCTGGAACTCGACATCTACGAGGACCTCGACATCCTCCCGGGCCATGCCGTGGCGGAGGTGGAGCTCCCTTCCATCGGTGCCGAGGTCGATCTTCCGAAATGGCTCGGACGGGAGATCACCGGAGATAAGGGAACGTCCAATCACGCCCTGTTCCTCCTGCTGCTCCAGAGGGAAAGACGATGACGGATTCTTCGGTGTGGACCATAGACGCCATCACGCTCGCACTGCTGCGCATGGTTCCCGAAGTGGCCGCGCAGGTCGAGGAGAGCCTCGACGCATCCACCGAGTTCATGGATGACCTCGGATCGATCGAATACGAGGACGGGACCATATCCGCCATCGAGATCAAGGCATGGACAGGCAAGAGGGTCATACACTCGGTGACTTTTCGCGACGGCTCGCGTCTCGGGGATCTGCGATTCCGTCTCAGGGACGGAAAACCCATCCCGGAATCCCTGATCAAATCACCCTGCGATTCCATCCTCGGTCACCGGATCTTCTCCGGATACAGATGGGAAGCGATGCCCGATGACAATGACGCTCTCATCCATGGCGTCGCCGATATCCGTCTCGGTGACGAACCCGGCGCCGGCCTGACCGCGATCCTCTCCGACACAAGGACACGACATGCAGACTGAACTCTATCCCGAACGAATCGCCAGGCCCACCTCCAGAGCCAAGGAGATCGTGAAGATCGCGGCCGAGGCATATGCCGAACGCATGCACGGCCGGTGGAGCGACTGGAGCGTCGAAGAATGGGCCGAGGCCCTGATCGAGCACCACTCCCCCTTCAAGGACGGCTACGAACTGGCCAAGGATCTCGAAAGGGACGGCTTCGACCCCGATGCAGAGATGGTCTCCGAACTCGACGGCTTCGAATCCGAGGTCAGCAGTGTCCATCGGAAGGCGGTGAAGGACTGGGTGAAGCTGGTAGGCTTCGAGCCTCTCTACCAAGTGGGGGACGACGTCCTCGTCCCGCGTGTCCTCGACGACAAGGGCGGCCGCGGCAGGATCTCCGAGATCCTCCTCGAGAGTGCGGAATACCTGGTGAAGACGGACCCCGATTCCTCATCCGCCTACGTCATCAAGGCCGAGGACATCACCGGTAAATCATGATTTAGTGCAATATGCGCTATTTTATGTTGACCTAATAGTGCTTCGTGCACTATCTGCCTTCCTGTCCGAGGTGCAGGGCGCGGTTACTTCGCTTTAGGAAACAACACCGCTCCCGCTCATTCCCGGGCACGAGACAAGAGAACGGCACGATCCCATGCGTGCGAGGTGAAGGCTACGGCTACTTCGCATTGGGAGCGAGAGGTCGCGGGTTCGAATCCCGCCGGTAAGGGCGACCTTACCGTAGCTCAGCGGTAGAGCGCTTACATATCCGTCGCCGCCCATTCCCGCACTCGAGCGGGTCGGGCCGTTCCTTCCGTCCTGCGTGCCCATGAGCACCTCCGACCAGACAGGAAGGAGAAGACCATGCGTACGAACACCAGAGCGATCAACAGGGTCAGGACCCACGAAGGGGCAACCACCGTTCCGCGGGACGACCTGCAGAAGCTGCGTCGCTCGACGATGTCGTGCATGCTCTTCGAGCGCGAGTTCTACGAGGACGGTCAGTCCATCGCATCCAGGATCATGGATCTCGCATCGAGGGTCTCCGCATCGGATGTCGCCTCTCTCGCCATCGAGGCACGCGAGCGCATGAACCTGCGTCACGTCCCGCTGCTTCTCGTGATCGCGGTCGTGGACAAGCGTCTCGGTCGGGACTTCGACACCGCAGCGCTGATCGAGCGCATCTGCCAGCGCGCCGATGAGCCGGGCGAACTGCTCGCGCTGTACTGGAAGGACGGACGCCGTCCGATCCCGGCTGCGATGAAGCGCGGCCTCGCCCGTGCGATGGCCAAGTTCGACGCATACCAGCTCGCCAAGTACGATCGCAAGACCGAGGTGAAGCTGGCGGACGTCCTGCGGCTGACGCACCCGAAGCCGGCCAACGACGAGATGGACTCGCGCTATGCGGGCGTCGTGCGAGGGACGCTCGAGGCTCCGGACACCTGGGAGGTCGCGCTCTCGACCGGAAGTGACAAGCGTGCCACGTTCGAACGTCTTCTGGATGAAGGAGGTCTGGGATACATGGCCCTGCTGCGCAACCTGCGTGGCATGGACGAGGCCGGGGTCGACCCGGACAAGATCCGAGATGCCATCCTGGCACGAAGGGGAGCATCGCGTGTCCTGCCCTTCCGGTATGTGGCCGCCGCCCGTGCGGTTCCGCGCTACGAACCGGTCCTCGACGAGGCTCTCTCCGCTGCAGTGGAGGCGATGCCTGTCCTCGGAGGGGAGACCATCGTCCTCGTGGACGTGTCGGCTTCGATGGACCAGCCCCTGTCGCAGAGGTCCGATCTCACACGTCTGGATGCGGCAGCCACACTGGCGAGCGTCATCCACGGGAGGGTGCGTGTGTTCAGCTTCTCCGATTCCGTGGTCGAGGTTCCGCCCCGCCGTGGAATGTCCGGGGTCGACGCGATCCGCCGTTCACAGCCGCATCACGGAACGTGGCTGGGGAGGGCCGTGCAGGAGGTATCGCGACACCGGCACGACCGCATCATCGTGATCACGGACGAACAGTCCCACGACACCGTGGGCTCGGCCGCGGTCGACAGGGCGTACATGATCAACGTCGCCTCCTCGGAGCGTGCCGTCGGACATGGAGCATGGACCAGGATCTCCGGGTTCTCGGAAAACGTCCTGACGTGGATACAGCAGAAGGAAAACGGATGACATGAAGACCGACCATTTCAAGGAGATCGGCGAGGATCTCTACGGCTACGGATGGCAGAGCCGTCTCGCCCGCGCCCTGGGAATGGACGGAAGCACAGTCAGGCGCTGGGTGTCAGGGGCGGTCCCCGTGCCGCCCAGCGCCGCCGCGTTCCTGAGGATGATGGCAAGCAGGCAGACGGCCCGTGGAGCCTATGTCGCGCTGTTCTTCCCCTCGATGGAAGGATCGATGAAGGGCCGACGAAGCCAGAAGACACTCATCGCCATGAAGCGAAAGGTCTCCTTCCTCGGTGTCGACCGACCCAAACCACTCCCGTCCTTCCACATCCACGACGGTGAGCTGGTCATGGACGAGGCGGAAACATCGACGATCAGGAATCATGACGTAGTCATGGTGAGACATCCCGACAGTCATCACCTCAGAGGATATCTCGCGGAGATGGAAAAGGCCGGCATCGAGCCCGCCCTTGCTAGGGGAAAGCATCATCACTACACGGCGATGGCAAGAGCATCGACGGGAACACCCGTCATGACGCAGATCCTCAGCACGCATTCCGGATCCATGCGGGTGAACAGCAGCCGGATGGAGGACGGCGGGATCCTCGACAATACGATCATCGAGATACCCGGAAGCAGACAGGGAGAGGGGAACTGATGGAAGCTCGGGGCGAACGATCCACCACGAAAGGATATGACCACACGGACGTGTATCCAGCGACCATCGAGAACTGCCCCGCCCTCGCCTCCGGAATGCTTGGCAGCCTCCTTTCCTCCCCTTCCTTCGTCAGCAGCACCGAAGGCGACATCAGGACGATCCTGAACGGTCCCGGTCATATCCACGAAGGACGGCACGGCAGATTCCTCGTGTGGAACATGCCACTCGCTCATGATCGTGATCTGATACCCGGAAGACCGCAGGACAATGCCGTCTATCTGACCATCCAGCACATGTTCGGCGAAGAGAAGGCGGTGCACATCGGGACGAGGACGTCCTCGGTCTACGCCTTCCACGCCATAGCCGACACATTGCTCGCCTTCGAGCGATACCGACGGGAAGAACGATGGTCTTGCGGATAATCATCCTATAAGAAGACCACAGCAGACAAAGGAACGAACACCAGATGCGTAGAACCCTCATCTCGGCCATCATCATGGCAATCCCCCTGGGGCTGGCGACAGCGGCCTGCGCGCAGGCCAACACCGGGAGCGACACGGAACAGCCCGTGGCATCACAAGATGAGCGGATGGTCCCGATGACGCGACCCGAGCAGTCGGACGTCATCTCGATCGATGATGTCGCCGCGCCCGAGAAGCGAGGTGTGATCGATGACTGGGGAACGTTCCGCAATCGACCCTCGGATGCCGATGTCTCGCGATACGCGCTCTCTCCTCCCGTGATCCAGGACGGAACGAGCATCACCGTCCTGAGTGCTCCCGACGGTTTCAACAGCTCGGCTTTCGTCCGCATGCCGGACAGCACGGGCCTCTACATGATCGACAACGTCGGCGACGTGGACGAAGCTCAGGCAAGGGCCAAGGAGATCGAGAAGATGCTGGCCACGGACATCGAACTCGAGAAGCAGATCACGCCGGCCAACAATGCGACATATGCCGCCAGCTACATCCCCACGGACGGAGGCGATCTCAAGCTGGTCAACATCATCGTGGCACCCGATGCGGTCATGGGCAACACCGTGACCCTGGCCTTCACCTACGAATGAAAAGGGGGGCTGACGCCCCCCTTTTTTCTCGCCGCATTCGCGGGTTTCCCGATCAGAAGGAAGCCGCGAGCCTGATGCCGACACCGAAGTCCGGCGCGCCATCACTCAGCCCCAGCGTCCCGAACGATGCGAGACGGAAGCGATCCGAGATCGGGGCATCGTAGACCGCAACGATCTCGTGGGCATCATCCATGAACGGGCTGGTGCTCTCGGCGAACTCATAGGAGATCGCCGCCGCTCCTCCGCCGACGGGGGCACCCACACCGGCCGAAGCCGAGAAACCGTCCTCGATCTCCCAGAGCTCCGGATCACCGAACCACCGGTATCCGACGGAAACGAACGGAACGACGCCGCCCACCTCCTTCGATACCTCACCGGAGATAGACCAGTCGAATTCACCGGTCGAGATGTCGTTGTAGTCCTGGACCGGCACCTTCATCCTCGCCGTTCCCGTGAAGTCGAAGGAGCCTGCGTCCAGCCTGTGCGATACGGACACTGTCGGATCACCGAATCCGTCCCTCGAGAAGCTGTCTCCACCCGCATCCGGGATCATGACCAGCGGCGTCCCGTCGAAGCCCGCGAAGACCACACCGGGAGAATCGATCACCACATAGGGGAGATTGACCTGGACGGTCGTATCGTCGGACGACCATCGTGCCCCGATCGACACATTACCCATCCTGGTGTCCCTGTCCGACCCGAAGTCTCCTCGAGACACCGATCCCGAGATCGACGGTGTGATGTCCTGCGCCTGCGCAGCCACAGGAAGAGCGGCCAGCAAGGCCGATCCGACGAGCAGTGAATTCCTCAGCATTTCCTTCATCAATTTTCCTCTTCGAACAATCAGCGTGGGCGGATGTCGCGTAGCGCCTCCCGTGCAGCTTCGATATCAGAAACAGAGTCCTTCTCCTCCTGTTCCGGCGTCGCCGATTCGGAAGAAGACTGTGTCGCACGAGCCACAACGGAAGGATTCGCGGGGCGGACCGCCCGGGTTGCCTCCTGCTCCACCGGCACCGGCACGCGAACGGGACCAGCCGGTCGCGGCGTGATCGAGATCGCGGTCCGCTCGGGATCCGGACGGGGCAGGTCCGCCTGTCCCACCGGCGAGCCTGAAGAGACGCTTCCGCTCCCCGTGCTCCTTCCGGATGGAGACCTCTCAGCTGATGACCTCTCCCGGTCCCGGCCCTCGGGTCGCGAGGGGCCCCGAGTTGTCCCAACCGGATAGACCATCTCGACAGGCTCCGGTGTCTCGTCCTCGTCTGCTATTTCCGGCGCCGTCAGGACCTGCGTCGAAGGACTGACATAGGGCTTCGGATCCGCCAGTCTTATTCGCACCACCGGTCCCCGTTCGGGAGACAGATCGAGGATCGACAACGCCACCAGAGGAACGGCCACCACTATCGCGGCCACGCCGATCGCCAGATGAGTCGGTTTCAGTCTCGATTTCAATCATCACTCCAATGCAACAGGAGGACCGTCTATACGACGTCCTCTTAACCCTCGACTACGGGATTGCGTCCGTCCGACAACGAATCACTTCGCCAGCCGCCATGCCCATCCTATAACGCAAAACATGACCTCGCGCTCCAATATGATCTCGCGGATAGACGCGCGCTATCGGATGCTGGACATCCGTGACAAGGAGCGAGCCAGGGTCCTGAGCTTCGGGATCTTCTTCTGCGCCGCCACGGTCTTCGCACTGACCATCGGCATAGAATCGGCAAGACACCTGGGACCCATCGCCGGTTCGATCGCGGGTGTCGAGATCGGAGGGGCCCTCGCCGGCATCATGAGGGATGCGATCGACCGGCTCTCACGCTGAGCATATTCACGCCCGCCCCCTCACAAACATGACAGAGGCGACGATTTTCATCCTATAAGTCCGCATCCCGACGGTCGGGCCGGAAAAATCGAAGACATGGAAAACATACTCGTCCTCCTCTATGGCGCCTGCGGCATCCTGTCCGCCATCCTGTATCTGCCCCTCCTCCATCGACTCGCGACGCAGGATGACGCCTGGCGAGGCCACAGTCTCGCCGCCTGGGGTGGATGGTTCGTCATATCGATCGTCAATCTGTCCTATGCCATGACGATCAACGGGGATGCGAAATTCATCATGGCTGCATTCGCCGGATGCTGCTCTCTCGGCACGGTGAACGGGACCATAGTGTTCAAGATGGCCGAGGACAGGATCAGGAGAAGGCGCGTATCCCCGGTAGACATGTCGCACGTCATCCTCCCCTCGGCGGAGATCGAGATCCCGGAAGCCAATAACGACGAAACGGGATCGCACGTTCATGCGGTGGTCGCCTGACCCGACATGGACGCGTAAGGCAGCCATATGTAAGGACGGAAAAATGAAGGACATCGCCTCCATCCTGATCGCCGCCATGATCCTCACCGTTTCGACTCCGGCCAACGCACAGCAGGAGCGTCTTCTGCTGTTCAAGAGCGAGGCCGGGGCCAATGTCTACATCCTTCCCGGAACCGTGCGGCGGACGTCTCCGGCCGTCAGCGCGTGGACCAGGGTGGACGCCGCCCCCACGGATCCCTCCGAGACGAGGGTCATGGCGCAGAAGGCGATCTACGACTGCGAGGGACGGACGATCACCCTCCTGAGATCGGAGAGATACGATCGGAACGGCCGCAGGACGGGCGTATCCATCGTGCCCTTCGACGATCTGAAGCCGTTCACTCCCGAACTCGGCAGCACCGAGCATATCACGATGGGAATCGTCTGCGCCCTCTACCTAAGGCGATAATGACCGCGTAGGACGAGGGTAAACATCCCTTAGGGATGATCGCAACGATGTCCTATAAGACATCCATGACGAAGCCCGGTCCTCAAGTCCTGCGTTCCCGATCGACGAATCCTCCCGTCGGATACGGCGTCGTGGAAAGGACCGACCTGGATCAGTGCGAGATGGATGCGATATGGTCGCGCTTCAGTGTCCAGCAGGGTCAGGCCTGTCAGGACAGGACATTCAGGTCGCTCGCCCATCCCATGGCACACCGGGTGGGCGGATGCCACATCCGTCCTCTCGAGATGCGCCTTCTCGAGGCCTGGAGGCATCCTGCGACCCCGAGGGACATGTCGATGATGCACGGACTGCACATCGAGGTCGTCAGGTTCATCGCCGACGAGATGCTGATGATCGGACTCATGGACGACATGGAGGACGGCAGGTTCATCACCAACGACGAGGGCATCGTCCACACGAGGCAAAGCCCCGACGAGAGGGCCGTGATGCACGCCCTCATCACGAGTTCGACGGGATCCCTCTATTTCGACGAGATCCAGACGCGCACGCAGATCAGGGATCACGTCGCGATGACAAGAGCCCTCGCCGGTCTCGCTGGCGAGGGCCTCGTCAGGTCCGCCGGCATCCTCTACGAGATCGTCAGGATTCCGCTCTCGTCACGCTGATCAGGTCGCCCCTCCGGACCGGTTCATCCCTTCGATGCCGTCCTTCAACGAGAGCTTGATCTTCTTCTTCCGTGCGACCTCGAGGTCGTCCGAGAAGGGCGAGGCACCGTCCTTGGCGATCTCGTGATCGAGTCTCGCATGGCGCTCGGACATCGCTCTGTGGCGGGGGCTGGCTTCCATATCCGTTCCTTCTCCTTGGCTGATCGGTCTGGTGTGCAGTGAACCACGGAGGCCGTCCAGAACAATCCGACCGGATGCACGGAAATGACGGTAAATCGCCCTTCCTCAGATCAGGCCTTGCCAGAACCCCCAAGTCCATTCTAAAAACCCTCCCGAATCATCATTCGGGAAGACGTAACGTGACAACCATCATCCTCGTAATCGTAGGCGTTCTGATCGCGGCCGTCGCGGCGCTGTTCATCGTCTTCTATGGTGGAGATGCGTTCGACGGCTCCACGGCAGAGGCCGAGGCGAACACCATCGTCTCCCAGGCGACCCAGATCAATGCCGCGCACACGATCTTCCGTGTCGAAAAGGGGCGCAACCCCGGTCAGGCCGACGGAACCGGAGCTCTCGCCGAACTCGTCGAGGCCGACTATCTGGATTCCATTCCCAAGCGTCCGTTCGGCAGCGAATACGACGCCGAGTGGAAGATCGACTACGAGAAGGGGATCGCAAGGACCACCCTCGGCAGCGCCGGTGACGAGCGGGCGCAGCTGGTCTGCTCCGCGGCACGCAAGCGGGCGGGCTTCGAGGGTGATCCCAAGAGCTGCGATGACGCCTCGCTTTCCGGTGTCGATCCCTGCTGCGTGATGCCTTCGTCGGAACTCTGATGCGGCGGATGCCCGCCTCCTCCTGAGAGAGGCGATCATTTTCTGGAAATTCCCCCGGTGAGGGGAAAACGGGGAGAGGGCGACCTCTCCCCTGTTAATTTTCTGGAAGGACGACGCCAGTGACACCCGAAGAATTCAGGATCAGGGCGCAGCGTCTCTCCATCGATCTTCCCGATGATGCGGTCCTCCGCTTCGTGCCTCAGACCAGGGACACAATGCAGATGACGCTCTTCACTCCGCAGTCCCAGGCATACCGGCAGTGCGCCGGGTGCATCGATCTCCTCCCCAGAAGACTGGAGGATCCGGAGATCAGACGGATCGCAAGCAGGATCCGCCTATGGGACCGGCAGTGGAAGGAGGCGATGACGGTGGATGCGCTGATCGCGCTGACAGTCAACGGGCATCAACATGTGCAGATCGGCCTCGACAAGCCCTTCGTCCTCCTGCTCGAGAGGTCGAACGTCAGCATCGACGATTTCCTCGTCGGCCTCAGACGGGCCGTTGTCCGCGGGGCCTTCCATGGCGACATCATGACCAATCTGAAGGTCGGCGTCACCAACTGGGACCGCGATTGCCTGCGTGCTCATGGCTTCAGGCTCTATCCGAACATGTTCGACGCCTACTGCTCGGCATTTCCACGAATGCCGCACTTCCAGGGATCCTGCCTCGGAAGGAAACCGCTCGCCTTCGATTTCCTGCTCGGCGAGGCGCGCTACGTCTCGAGCCGACAGCCGACCTTCACTGCGCGTCTGTCGATTCCCGATGCCACACTGAACTCGCTGCGCGGACGGAGGATGAACGACATCGTGTCAGGAGGCCTCTTCGGGGAAGATCAGACCGTCGTAAGGGCCTGGAGGAGCGGAAAATCACACGTCAGCATGACGATGACGCAGGAGATAGTTCCCATCACGTCCGCTGCCCTGCCAATTGCAGCCTGAACTGAAAACACCAAGAGGAGAACGCCGATGGATTTCGCAAAGCGCGCTGTCGACCATCTGCACTACGACATCGACCCGATCATCCGCAACCGCCTGGACAACGATTTCTACAAGCTGCTGATGCGGAAGATGATCCTCAATCGTCATCCCAAGGCCCAGGTCCGCTTCGCTCTCAAGAACCGTACCTCCGACATACCGCTCGCCCGAATCATCCCGATCGAGGCCCTGCGCGAGCAGCTCGACCATGTGAAGCAGCTGCGCTACGAGCCACAGGACATCCACTGGATCGGCGGCAACACTTTCTACGGCAAGACCGGCATGTTCGACCGGGACTTCCTCAATCACCTGAAGATCTCGCGTCTGCCCGACTACGAACTCAGCATCGACAAGAGCGGGGACCAGTTCATCTTCGAGACCGAAGGCGACTGGCCCGACACCATGGACTGGGAGGACTACGTCCTCGCGACCGTCAACGAGATGCGCAACCGTGAGGTGATGCGCGGCCTCAGCCCGCTCGAGATCGACGTGATGTACGCCCGCGCGAAATCCAAGTTCGTCGCCAAGCTGGAAGAAATCCGGAGGCATCCCGGCATCCGCGTCTCCGAATTCGGTACGCGCCGGCGCCATTCGCACCCCTGGCAGCGCTGGGTGATCGAGGCCATGATGGAAATGCTGGGCGACCAGATGGTCGGCACCTCGAACTCCTTCTTCGCCCGCGAACTCGGGATCGAAGCTAAGGGAACGAACGCCCACGAGCTCCCGATGGTCTATGCCGCCCTCGCGGCAGCAAGGCACCCCATCACCGATGGAGCCTTGCGTCATAGCCAGTACGACGTCCTATCCGATTGGCGGCATGACTATGACGGTAATCTTCTCATGGCACTTCCCGATACCTACGGAACGACCCAGTTCCTCGAAAACGCGCCTCCCGAGATCGCCATGATCTGGAAGGGCTTCCGCCCGGACTCCAAGGACCCCTACGAGGCGACCGACGAACTGGTGGCCTACTGGAAGCGTCACGCACAGGATCCCAAGAAGAAGATCGTGCTCTATTCGGACGGACTGGACGTCCCGGTGCCCGGCTACGAACTCAACGGCGAGAGCATGATCGCCATCCACGAGGCGGTGAAGGACCGGGTGACCGACACGTATGGTTGGGGCACCATGGCGACCAACGACTTCATCGGCTGCATACCAGGGCTCCCCGACGCCCTGAAGCCCATCAGCCTCGTGTGCAAGGTCCATTCCGTGAACGGTCATCCGGCGGTTAAGCTCTCCGACAACCCGGCCAAGGCCGCGTCTCCCTCCAAGCAGGAGATCGAGCGCTATCTGCGCGCATTCGGCGCCGAGGGAATCGGTGACGAACGGAGGACGAGGGTCTAGGGAGGCGACATGGAAAACAGGATACGGATAACCTCCGACGACGCGGGCCACCATGTCGTCACGGATGACAGCGATCTGGAACTCGCCAGCTTCACACGGCATCCCGACGACTGGAGCATCGGAGTGAAGCTCAATCACGGCAAGCACTCGGCCTACATCCAGCAACGGCACGTCAGGACCGACAGCCTCGCGCGCGAGCGCATCAACCGGATCTTCGACAGCGTCGGCCTCTCCGAGGAGATCGAACGCCTACGCGCCCTTCACGCAGCCAACCGAGCGCTATGGGACGAGAAGTCCGTGACCACGGATTCCGAGCGTTTCAGGCAGCTCGTCCACGAGGGCGTGCTGCGCACATCCGACCAGTCACTCGAGGCCCAGAGGGACATTGTCGCCGCCAAGATGTACCTGCGCCTCGGCGTCACGACCACCGACCTGTGCCGCCTCGGCCTTTGAGCAAGTCATCCGAACCGAAAGGAATCCTCATGCCCAACAAGTTCCTGCTGCCCGTCGACCTGCAGGTCGACTTCATCATGCGCAACGGCCTCCTGCCCGTGGACGGAGCTGAACGCATCATCGCTCCGATGATCCACATGATGACCACGCTCGATCCCGATGAATACGCCGGAGCCCTGTTCACCTACGACACCCACGTACGTGAAATCTTCGAGAAGAGCGAAGAGGCGGAGCAGTTCAATCTGCACTGCGAGAAGGGCACACCGGGCTGGGAGCTCGTCGTCGGGCCCAACCTGGTCCCTCCCCGGATCCCGTCCTACGTGATGGAGAAGGGCGTCTTCGACATGTGGAAGGAGGATGGCCTGCGTGTCGTCAGCCACGAGAATCCAGCGCACCCCCGGAACATCCCCCGCCTGCTTATCTCGCGCGACCGCGATGAATTCTTCAGTGAGCTCAAGTCCAAGGGCGTCGACACGGTGACCGTGATCGGCGTCGCCGCCGACTTCTGCGTCAAGGATGCCATCGCCGGCCTGCTCGAACGCGGCTTCAAGGTCGAGGTCATCCGCGATCTCACCGCGGGCATCGTGCGGGATATCGACCAGACCTGCCAGGAGGAATTCCCCGGCCAGGTCCAGATCCTGTGAGGAACGACATGACAACCACGACCCAGTACAATCCGGATCACGATCTGAACGCCGCGCTCGCCAAGGTCGGAGCATCCAAGACCGTCTACGCTCTCGTCACGCCGTGGACAGAGGCCGCCAAAGCGCGTGTATTCGGGAATTCCGGCAGCGAGGAACGCCTCGCATACCTCGAGCAGTTCCGCGAGGCATGGACGGGCAAGCAGGACGCCTATCACCGTGAATTCTTCGACGTCTGGTGCGACTGGTCGAAGCGCGTGGTCGATCTGGACCGTGACGCGTGGCCCTTCAGCTATCCCACTGCCGGCGCAAGCGAGCCGATCCGTCACCTGATCTACGACCTGGCCGCGCGAAGCCTCGGCAAGGCGCGCATCCACGTGTTCTCCGGCGAATACGAAGGCTACAAGGCCATGGCCGAGGCCGCCGGACTGGAACTCGTCGAGCACGACCGCGACATGGACGCCATCCCGGAGAACATCGCGGACCTCGCCGTCCAGATCCATGACGATGATCTGTTCTTCGTCAGTCAGCCTTCCGCGATCGACGGCAACATCTGGAACGGCTTCAACGACTTCGTCGAAGCCATGCCCGAGGAATCCGTGGTGGCCGACGTCACCTATGTCGGCGCCGTCCCGCGGGATTCAGTCAAGGAGAGGTTCGATCTCAATGCGGCCTCCATCCGCAACGTCGTCTTCAGCCTCTCGAAGCCCTTCGGATGCTACTACGACCGCATCGGCGGGGTGTTCGCGCGTCAGCAGGACGCAGGACTGTTCGGGAACCAGTGGTTCAAGAACCTGACCTCGCTGCGCCTCGGAACCGACCTCATGCGGCATCACGGGGTCTTCGACATCCCCAAGCTGATGGGAGACCTGCAACAAGCCGCGGTCAGGGAAGTCGGACGGGAGCTCGGCATGGACCTGCGTCCTTCCGACGTCATCCTCCTCGCCACGAGCAACCGGAGGGAAGCCGGGCCGATGGCGGAATATCTCGAACGGGCCGGGCGGACCCGCCTGTGCGTCACGAACCGCCTGTGCCAGATGCTCATGGCGAGCAACCGTCGCTCGCGCTGGGGCGCCGAGAGAGAAGGAGAGCCGGCATGAAGGATCTCGTCACCCTCGAGACACGCAACGACGTCCACGACTTCGTCGCCGGCCTCTGGCGCTCGGAACCCTTCCGGCGTTCCTACGCCGAGAGGGGATTCATCTACGACCAGGTCGACGCCTTCGCCTGGCTGCCCCGCTTCTTCGCGGAGGAAAGCAACCCGCAGCTCGAACGCGCGCACTTCAGCACATGGTGGAACGTCATCATGCTGCGACCCTTCTACGACAACGATGTCGTCAGCGACCTCTACTATCTCCACGAGATGACCCACGCGGCGACGATGCCCTACCTGAAGGGGATCGGCCGCGCCGCCTTCGAGGAGAAGATGCAGCGCAACGAACTGGAAGCGAGCGTCCTCTCGGAGATCGCCATCTACTTCGAGATGCCCGGGCTGCGCGAGGCATCCTTCGATCACGCCATCTATGCCGACCGCTTCCTCACCGACGAGATGAAGACGCTGTGGGACAGCAACCGCAACGTGGCCCTCGAGACATTCAGGACCATGCGCCGCCATGTCATGCTCTCCAAGCCCGAGCACGAGATGGATATCGCGGAGATATGGATCAGGCGCTTCGCCGACCAGAACGCCGCATACGGCGTGGTCTGGGCCAACCGGTATGCCGAAGTCGAGCGCCACATGGAGGACCTGCAGCAGAGCACCATCCACGGCGCCCGCAAGTCCGTCACGGTCAGGTTCGAGCGCTGGCTGCGGCAGCAGGCGGAGAGCGATCCCGTGGACGGCATACCGTTCCGCCAGGAAGCCGAACTCTTCTGCCCCTTCTACTGGGCGAACAAGGAGCGGTACGCCAAGGACATGGCCAAGGCATGAGCGACATCATATCGAGGGATCCCGAAGGTTTCCTCGCATCACCGTTCGAGGACCGGTTCTTCCGCCAGGTCGCCTCCCTCGCCTGCTATCAGGACGACGGCCGGCAGTGGCCCGCCGAGATCGTGGGCCACCAATCCGTCAACGATCCCGATCATCCTGTCGGCATGCCTCATTTCACGTTCACGCAGGGGACCACCCACTACGACGGAGGTCTCAGCATCAAACTGGAAGGCTCGTTGCCGGTCAGCTACATGCACAGCAGTCTTTCGCATCCCCACTTGATCATCGATGCGGGGCGCATCCCCGAAACGGCTCTTCGTGGACTGGAGGGAAGACCCCTCACGGCATTCCTTGCGCTACCCTTCGCCGGCTCCTGGAAGATCGGCATGAGCCGTGTCCGGAAGGCAACCATGGTGAGCTATGCGGATATTCTGATCCACCCCTTTGACTGAGTCGTCAACCATCCTAAAATCGTGTCGAACCCCCAAGGAAGGAATGACATGATCGATCAGGAAAACGAAGGACAGTCCAGCGGCGATGATACCCGCGAGGACGATGCCCTCATCGGACGTCCCGACTGGAGCGCCAGGGAAAGCGCTTCCTCCGAGGATGAGGATGACGACTGGATGATGGAACCGCCTTCGGGACCTGCTGCCGCCGATCCGACGACGGACGCACCGCAGATCGCGTCTCCGGACACGACGACGGATGCCTCAACGGCCAGCGAGGAAGATTCCAACAGGTTCGATCCCGCCCGCTTCGACCTCGACGAGACCGACGAAGACAAAGGCGAAAACGATATCGCAGCCGATGCGTCCCAAGCCGTGATCGACGCCGGGCACCGGCAGGACGACGCTCCGACCGGAACGCACTCGGCCAAGGATGGGGACGAGTTGCACGAGGAATACGAAAGGGTGACGAACCCGACGGGCTCCGAAGACCACGAATCCGCTCCGGTCGCGGCGCGCGAAAAGGTCGAACTGGATCCGAAATGGGAGGCCGCAGCATCGCGCACCATCGGTCGCTGGAGTGACCTCTCCGAGCGTCACTCGGGCCGCGAAGCCTTCAAGACCGGTCTGGTCCTCCCCTTGCTGAACGCACTCGGCTATGACACCTTCGACCCGGATCAGGTAGAGCCCCTGGAAGACGATTCCGGCCAGCACGACGGCTATCTCGCAAAGAGTTCGAACGGCGAACTCGTCGTCCTGCTCGCCGATACGGAAGTCGCCGACGACCACCGGGACAAGGTCTCCCTCCGGACGCGCCGCGACCGCGTCACCGTGGGCATCCGAATTCCCAACGAAGACGGCGAAGGAACCCGCTGGCAGGCCGTCATCGAGGTGCATCTCGAGGACGGCGCATCCGTCGCACCGCTCTCGCATGTCCACCGGGATGCATTCGACCCCGCAGAGATATCCAGCATGGCGCACCAGATGCACGGCCAGCAGGAGCATATCCTCGAAGCGATGCGTCGTGTCATCATGGCGCCGGGCTCCGGCTTCGTCGAGGACGTCCGCCGCATGATCCTGGGCGAAGGACACGGCGATCCCGCCATGCTGTCCGAGCGCATGGCGCTGCTCGCTTCCAAGGTCTTCACCGGAGACGAGGAGGACGAAATCGAGGACGACGACAAGACGCGCCAGATCACGCCCGCCGAGCAGCAGGCGCTCGAACACATCCGCCGTATCTGCGGTCCGGAGATCGCAGCCGAACGCATCGTCGGCCGACCCGCACAGGCCTATCTTGCCGTGCTGCTCGACGACAACAACAGACGCACGATCGCACGACTGCACTTCTCGGCTGCGAGTCGCAAGCACATCGGCGTCTTCACCGGTAGGGAGGAGACCCGCCATGCCATCGGAGGACCCGCCGATGTGGGCGAATACACCGACGAGCTGCGCCGGCGTGCCAAGGAGCTCGATCCCGATGCATTCCCGGATGTCCCCGACGACGAGGGCTGAGCACGAATGATTCCCTGAGAGGGAAAAAGGAAGGGGGCTGCGATTCCGGTCGCGGCCCCCTTTTTCAATGATACATCCCACATGATCACAAGGAGACGGACTTGACCAAGGGACCACTACCGCCAGAGGCATGGCTCCTCGAGAGCCAATGGGGCCGGGACATCGTCCATTACGCTAACGACGAGGACGAGCGCATATCCGTCGCCACCGAACTCGAATGGGCATGCATCGAGACAACGCCGCAGACGATCGTCACGATGGGTCTCGTTAAGAACGCGAAGAGGGTGAGCAACGGGGCAAGGGAGGTGACCGAGAAGCTGGACACCTATCGCCGCGTCGGAGCCGAAGGGCTGGTCGCCATGGGGCTCTTCGCGTATCTCGTCGACGGTCGCCGCTGCTACTCTTTCGGTCCCGATGAGCAACGGAGGTTCCTCGATGCATCCGATCCGGTCGTGGGCGATCTGGTCCGCGGTGACGACAAGACGTTCTACGCCTCCCTACCGGAACCAGTGGGCAAGACGAGCGAAGGGCATCCCATCGACGGCTTCCTCATCGTGCCGACCGCCCCCGATGAGAATGATCCCGATTTCGACGAGGAGATCGATGATCGGAGCCCGGCGCTTCTGATCTATCCGATGTCGCGCACCTACCCTCAGGGCGAGGACTACGGCATCTACCCCGTGCACAAGATATCCCTGGCTGACCCCAAGAGGCCGGTGAGGGACTGCCTGCTCGATTGGGCGAAGTCCTACGAGAGTTGGTTCACCTCCATGGAGGAGGGCTGGCGCGCCGATGAGACGGAACATGAATACGGCGAGGACAAGCGTTTCACCGATCCGCAGGATCTCGACCAGATCAAGACCAGCGTCACAGCCGCTCAGGAACAGGTCCTGAAAGAGATGCGCGAGCGGTCCGATGAGGTCGAGAAGAACATGACGGGACACGCCGGCGAATGGGCGAAGCTGATCGCGGGTATCCTAGCCACCGTCAACGACCCGGATGCCGTCTCGATGCCGCGATACGCTTCGGGAGCAGCTGACGGACTCGTTGCCAAGGCGCTCACCAAGAAGACCGGATACCGGAAGGCCGAGCAGAAGCTCGCCGCGCAGGGATACCGCAGCATCCGTCATTTCGAACGGGACGACGATGGCCAGTGGCAACGCCCAAACGACGAGACGGATGCTGACCGGACAGTAGAGACATCCGGCGAGAAGACCGTATCCACGGACGAATCCGCCGAGCGGAAGAATCCTCCTCAACGCAAGGTCGACCCCCGCAAGAAGAAGCGGAAGGCGAGGACGATAATCCAGCTCACCTCGGCCTCTGATTCCGATCGTGCACGGGAAGAAGGCCGACCCGAGGCAAAGCAGAAGGAGAGAGACGACCCTTCGACGATACTTCCCGACACCGGATCCGGCGAGCGCGTCAACAGCGGATCGCAGGTCCTGAAAGATGCCGAAGAGCTTCTGCGACGCTCACTGAGGGACGCGCCGGAGCCGGGCACACGGAACTGGAAGAATGCGATGGCATCCGCCTTCGCCGGACTCATCGTGCGACGGGTGAAGGTCGTCACCATGCCACGGGAGGGGGACGAATCCCTCCGCAAGCGTCTTTCTGTCGGCATATCTGATCGCATATGCGGCCTCGACGATGCCCAGGAGAAGGCGCGACAGGCCCAGAACAGATGCGGGATCCAGGCTCATCTCCTGAGCCGCATATCCACCATGCGGGTGATCGCCCCCGACATCGCGCCCGATGACGGACAGGTCCGGCTCGTGGAGATATCGGACTGCCACGAGATCGCCAGACACATCGCTTTCCCCGGTGTCGAGCCCGGCAACGGACACGAGCATGCCGGTCCGTGCCGCGTCCTCCTTCGCTTCCTGCGCGAAGACAACGAACTCCACATAGAAGGCTTCGCCTACGAAGGGTGCCTCATCGGATACCGCAAGGTCGTTCTGGACATGTCGGAAGGACACGTCCGCGAGGCCGATACCCCGTCCAGCACGGATGACCCCGAGGACTATGCCGACATGGCATACGCAGCGTTGTGCGACGTGATTCTCGGCCCCGTCGACGAGATGGATGCCTGGCAATGGGAGATCGATTACGAACGGTATCGGAACAGGATATCGGCGGACACCGAGGCCGATCAGGAAGGGGCGCGCTCCGGTAACGTCATAGAGGATCTGCAGCCGAGCTTCGAGGAGATCTCGGCCAAGGCGACGACGCCCGTCATGAGCACATTCCACTCATGGCACAACCTGACACTGGAGAAGGACGGGCCGGACATCGATCCGGACGACATCCGGGTCCTCTCGCTCCAGAGCCAGGACAATGCGGTCGCGGCGAACTTCGCACGGATCATCAGGCACGACGATGCCGCTCCATCGACGATCATGAAGGCATGGAGGCGATATGCCTGCTCCATATCGCGCTGTGACGACGCGACGTTCACCAAGATAGATTCGCCCCGGATCCGTGATGATGTCGATCTGCAGCCCCTGATCGACACGGAAGGCGCGGTCATCCTCCGCGATACGGCATTCCTGGACAATGCCCACGAGAATCTCGTCCCCGGTGGAGAGGCTGCCAAGGGGCGGGCCTTCTGCGTCTACTACCGCATCCATCTGGACGGATTCTCGGCGCTCGTCCTGCAGGATGACGGATCCGATTCCCTCTCCTTCGCGACCTGGGTCCGCGGGCAGATCAGGGGAGACGACGACGAGAGCGAACTCGCCTGGTATCTGAGGGGCGCTCTGTGGGAGGCGCTCCGGACGGACGCCCCGTCGGACAAAGAGCCGATCTCGACTCTCCTTCCCGCAATGGAACGTCGGACCATGCGGGAGACATCGGGATTCCGACAGGGTCCCAAGCGTGTCATCGCCCAGGTCCGGATGCGTCCGTCGAACATGGCGATAGCGCTGCGGACCGTATCGGAATGGTTCGAGGAACAGATCGAAAGGCACGGCGACAACCTGATCGCCGACCTGCGTGAACAGGGTGACTGGACCATCGAGCACTCTTCGCAGGACCGTGGAGTGGAAAGCCTGTGGTCCGTGAGCGTCCTCACGCCGGAAGCCGACCCGAACTGCGTCGACATCATCGTCCAGACGACGCTCGCCACAGGGGTCAAACCGCGGCTCCCCACGATCGTGCGACGAATAGCCGCAGCGACACCCACCGAAGGCCCGGACGGTCTACTGAGAGTGCGACCCACCTACGTCAAGACGAAGGGGGAGGTCCTCGAACTGATACGGGAGTTGCAGTCGGAGGACCGCACACTCCCGATCCTGCTCATGACGCAGGACGAGCGCGGGGAATATCTGCGCGATCCGGTCGAGATATCCCAGCAGGGTCTGGGAGCACTCACCGTAAAGACCCTCGCTCACGACATGACCTACGAGCTCACGGACAGGCTCGGACAGGAATACCGCACCTTCGGCGGAGCCGTGAGACTCTTCCAGCCGGGATTCGACCCTGATCGCGACACCGCATCGCGGCATCCACGGATCATGCCCGACACGATGGCCGACAGGACCCTCGCCGCCCTGATCAGCAGGGCAACCGGCGGCACGGTCACCAGATACGACATCCCGGAAGCCGTAAGACCGGAACGGACGGCGACTCCTGCCATCCTCACTCTCCCGTCGGAGAAGCAGGACCATTCCCCGGCCCCGAAGCCGATGCAACAGACGGATCCGGCCGAACCCCATGCCCAGGAAGAGGAGAGGGACGAGGATCGCGGTGCCAGTGGAATCCCGATCGAGATAGATCATACCGACGACACGAAGGAAGAGACGGAAAAACCAGAACAGGAGAAGGATGTTCCGCCTCCGGATCTTCCTCCGCAGGAAGCGCCGCCTCCCGCGGAGGAGAAAGGGCAGCCGCCTGCGAACGGGGGTCAACAAGCCGAAAGCGGGCCCGACCTCGGCGACGAGAGATCACCGGCCTCCTCCGACCCGACCCCCGCGATCGACGAGACCGTCATAAGCGGGATCGTCGGACGGACAATCGATGAACGCCTTGCCGCACTGGGTCTGGACACCCTTAAGCAGGACCTCAAGGCGATGCTCTCGGAGATGGCCTCCGCTGCACCGGCGCAGACGAACGACGAGAAGGACAAGCTGATCCATTCCCTCCGGGAGGAACTGCGGATCGAGCGGGAGAGTTCGGTCCAGCTGCTCGACGAGGCCGATGCAGAGCGGCGGGCGGCGGTGATGGAGGTCGACACCCTCCGTCAGGCACTCAATGATCGCAGGCGCACGGCCAACGGCAAGAAGCAGACGGACTACCCGGCCGATCTGAGCGGCCTGGGCAACTGGATAGATCAGAACACCCTTCCCAACGTCGTCATAACCACGAAGGCATGGCGCAACATGAGGAACGTCGACTATCGCGACATGGAACGCCTGTGCGAGACACTGAAGCTCCTCGACGGCCCCTATGTCGACATGCGCGCCGGCGAGGAGGGCGCCAGGGAGGAATGGCAGGAGGGTCTCCAGAGACTGCGTCTCGAAGACAAGAAGCAGACCAGGATGGGCCGCGCAGCCCGTGAGGGGGACTACCAGTTCACCCACGAGGGCGAGACATGGGTGGTCGAACGTCATCTGCGTGGGAACGAATCACTGCACAACGACCATAGCCGTCTGCTGCGGATCTATTACAGCTGGGACGCCGACAGGGCTCGCGTCCTCATCGGATCGATGCCGCGGCATGCGCACACGCGCGATTCGTGATCAGCGTCCCAGCTGGCTCTGCATCGCCGCGATCATGGACGGGTCCTGCTTCCGGGCCTGACGAGACGCCTCCATTCCCGCCTGTAGATGCCTTGCTGCGGCCATCTCCATGGAAACACGCTCCATGGCGGGTGTCATCCTCGATGCGACTATCATCGACGATATGCTTCTCGCCTTCTCCGAGGGCAGATCCACATAGCGACCGGAACATATGGCCTCGAGCTCCGGTGAGGGGCGGGACGAGGACATCATCTGATCCATCGCGGCGCTCATGATCCTCGCATCAGAGACAGCCCACGAAGCGAGATCCGATGGAGCTACCTCCGGCAGCGAATTCGCCTTCGAGAGCATCCTGGCCTGAGCCAAGTGCATCGACTGATCCATGTCACCCAAATCCATGCCCTCCCCCCGTTCTGCCAGGATGCCGAGTGCTGCATCCATGTTCGCGGAGCCGGTCGATCTGCCTTCCCCATGGAAGGACAGCACCGCATCGAGATGCTCCTTCGTCGGTATGGCTTCCATTATCGCGCGTTCCTCCGCAATCCTGCGACCGGGGTCCACTTCCCTCGATACGATCAAGGCCACCGCCTTCGTGCCGGTGATTACCGAGCTTTCCAGGGAAGGCGACAGTGGCATCATCAGAGCATCGGATACGGCACCTGACATCTCTTCCGTGAGTTCATGGTAATCGCCCGACTTGATGGACGCCATCTGCCTGCAGAAGGCTCCGTCATCCCTGGCGCGAGCGACCAGCGACCTCTGGGCATCGTTGAGCCCCTGCTCGAATCCGCTGTTACCGACCGCCGCCACGATCTTCATCGCGGATACCTGCTGCGCGACATCGGCGACGACGAGGCGGACGGCATCGCCTCCGGGATCCGCACCCATCTGCATGTAGCGCGCCATTCCGATCTGCAGCTTCCTCCATGGCAGGGTTCCTGCATCCAGATACCTGTCCGCCTTCGTGTCGTGGCTCTCGGCCATCATCCGGGGGGATCCGTTGCCCAAGGCAAGAGCAGCCCCGGCCGCCACGAGATCGGCCCTGTCGCCCGGTTCGTATCCGCCACGCCGCGCTCCCGCGATCGCCTGCGCCGCCTTCTCCACATGCCGCTCATCAAGCATTCCGAACATCGGGAATCCCCTATCCTCCCTCATACGGCCTCCGTCCCCACGGACCGTATGCGAGTAATGCCTCTTTTTAAGGTCAAAACGGACCGAAATTCAATACTGAATCTCGACTGGTCCATCACTCCCGCAAAATACGACAGGCAAGCATTACTCCGATGATTGTATGCCTCAGCATGAGCGAACATTTCCGCCTAGGAAACCGGAAACACAACGAAACCGGCTTTCGCAAGCAATCCTTTCATCCTAAAAAAGGCAGAAAGTATGAGCTGAGAAACCCTTGAAATGACCACCATCCTCCTTGTCATCCTCGGGGTGCTGCTCGCAGCCGCCGCGGTTCTGTTCGTCGTGTATTACGGCGGCGACGCCTTCGGCAACGGCCGCATCGAAGCGGAGGCCGGCCGCCTCGTCGGAGAGGGCGCCCAGATGGAGGCGGCGCTCGAGCTCT
>NZ_CALFQK010000105.1:0-8494 GCF_937921195.1 uncultured Salinicola sp. | reverse complement strand
CGAAGCTCGAAGCTCGAAGCTCGAAGCTCGAAGCTCGAAGCTCGAAGCTCGAAGCCAATGTAGCCCCATAAGCAGGAATGTCATCTCATGAGTGATACTCTCGAACGATTGGCCACGGTTCTGGACTCACGCCGCAACGCGGACCCGGACAGCTCTTACGTCGCCCAGCTACATCACCGGGGCCTCAACAAGATCCTGGAAAAGGTTGGCGAGGAAGCTGCCGAAACGCTTCTTGCCGCCAAGGATGTCCGGGTGGATGATGCACAGAGCCGCCAGGACCTGATCGGCGAAGTGGCCGACCTGTGGTTTCACAGCCTGGTCATGCTGTCGCATCTCGATATCGATCATCGGGAAGTGCTGGCGGAGCTGGCCAGGCGTTTCGGCGTTTCCGGACTGGACGAGAAGGCCTCTCGCCAACGAGACTCATGAATCACCATCGCGTCAACGCGCATCAGTAAGGAGAAAGTTATGCTGGGTGGGATCAGTATCTGGCAGCTGTTGATCGTCCTCGGGATCATCATCCTGATCTTCGGTACCAAGAAGTTGCGCAATGTCGGTAGCGACCTCGGCGGGGCCGTCAAAGGCTTCAAGAAAGCCGTCGGTGAAGACGAAGAGGAGAAGAAAGGGAGTAACACGCAGCAAAGCATCGACCACTCCCAGGATTCGACTCACACGACCCAGGACAGCAACTTCGACAGCCGCCCGGACGACACGCAGAAGACGTCCGACGACAAGGCCGAGCGCAAGTAACCGGCATGTTCGATATCGGTTTCTTCGAGCTGTTGCTGATCGGCATCGTCGGACTGCTGGTGCTGGGGCCCGAGCGGCTGCCCAGGGCTGCCCGCACGGCCGGACTCTGGGTCGGTCGGATCAAGCGCAGCGTCTCGACCATGCAGCGTGAGATCACGTCCCAGCTCGAGGCCGAGGAGCTGCGCCAGAAACTGGCCGAGCAGCAGAAAAAACTGGACGAGAACGTCAATCAGGCGCGCCGGGGCGTCGAGAAGCATTTCGAAATCGACAAGAAGGAGGATTCGGGGGCCCCGCCTTCGACCGCTGGCGACGCCACGCCGGTCGACGAATCCACTCGCGCCGGAGAGCCAGCGCCCTCCGCGCCGGCTGATGCCTCGCCCGCCCCCCCCTCTTCCTCACCCGCGGACAAGGATTCGGCTTCCCGATGAGCGATGCCTCTTCTCCACCGCCAGATGAAAAGCAGTCACAGGCCCCGCTGATCGAGCATCTGATAGAGCTGCGTTCGCGCCTGATGAAGGCCGTGATCGTTGTCGTGCTGGTCTTCGTCGGCCTTTACGCTTTCTCCAACGACATCTACCGCTTCGTGGCCGATCCGTTGGTGGCGCTTCTACCCGCCGGCTCGAAGATGATCGCGACGGAGGTCACGTCGCCCTTTCTGGCACCGTTCAAGCTGACCATGGTGGTCGCCATCTTCGCGGCGATCCCGTTCATCCTCTATCAGGCGTGGGCATTCATCGCGCCGGGGCTCTACAAGCACGAGAAGGCGCTGGCGTTCCCGCTGCTCGCCTCCAGCATCCTGCTGTTCTACTGCGGCGCAGCCTTCGCCTACTACGTCGTGTTCCCGCTGCTGTTCAGCTTCTTCGTGCACACCGGCCCGCAGGACGTCACGGTGATGACGGACATCAACGCCTACCTCAATTTCGTGCTGAAGATGTTCTTCGCCTTCGGCGTGGCATTCGAGATCCCCATCGCCACCTTCCTGGTCATCTGGACCGGCATCACCGACGTGGAGAGCTTGAGCAAGAAACGTCCCTACGTGATCCTGATCTGCTTCATCATCGGCATGTTGTTGACCCCGCCGGACATCATCTCGCAGAGCCTGCTGGCCATCCCCATGTGGCTGCTGTTCGAGGTCGGCATCCTGTTCGGCCGCATCGTCCAGCGCCGACGCGCGGAAGCGCCTGCGGACACGGACTGATTCGTCCGGTTCCAGCCACTGCGACGAAGGCCCCCACCCGGTCCATCGACTCGGTTGTTATACTGGGGCGCCAAGCCCCACTGTCATCTTTTTGTCATTCGTCACTGATAGCTTGGCTGTCGGTGACGCGAGTGGGCCGGGAGGCCCATTCGCCGCCTATCGTGGAGAGATTCATGCGTTATTCCCTGTCGCGTCAGTACCCGGCCACCCGCCTGCGTCGTCTGCGCAAAAGCGACTTTTCCCGCCGCCTGGCCCGAGAATCGACATTGACCACCGACGATCTGATCCTCCCGGTCTTCGTGCTCGACGGTGAAAACCGCCGCGAGCCGGTCTCCTCCATGCCGGGTGTCGAACGTCTGTCCATCGACGAGCTGCTGCGCGAGACAGAGGAGCTGGTCGAACTCGGCATACCCGCGATCGATCTCTTCCCCTTCACCCCACCGGAGAAGAAGACCGTCGACGGTGCCGAGGCCTGGAACCCGGACGGCGTGATCCAGCGCGCGATCCGGGCGCTGCGCGAACGTTTCCCCGACCTCGGCATCATCACCGACGTGGCGCTCGACCCCTACACCACCCACGGCCAGGATGGCGTGCCGGACGAGAACGGCTACCTGCTCAACGATCGCACCATCGAGGCACTGATCAAGCAGGCGCTCTCCCACGCCGAGGCCGGCGCCGACGTGATCTCGCCGTCCGACATGATGGATGGCCGTATCGGCGAGATTCGCGCCACCTTCGAGCGCGAAGGGCTCCACGAGACCCAGATCATGGCCTACTCGGCCAAGTACGCCTCGAAGTACTACGGACCGTTCCGCGATGCCATCGGCTCCAGCGGCAACCTGGGCCGGGCCGACAAGTTCAGCTACCAGATGGACCCGGCCAACACCGACGAGGCGCTCCACGAGACCGCTCTGGACATCCAGGAGGGCGCCGACATGGTGATGGTCAAACCCGGCATGCCCTACCTGGACGTCATCCAGCGGGTGAAGGAGTCGTTCGGCGTCCCGACCTTCGCCTACCAGGTCAGCGGCGAGTATGCCATGCACATGGCCGCCTTCGAGAAAGGCTGGCTGGATGCGGATAGCGTGATTCTGGAATCACTGACCTGCTTCAAGCGCGCCGGGGCCGATGGCATCCTGACCTACTTCGCCAAACGCGCCGCGCAACTGCTCAACACCTGAGGGCCGCGGGCGTGTCGGCCCCGGTACCGGAGACTTCTGATGACGGATTCTGGCACGACGGACACGCCCAACAGCCCGGTCGACCTCCCCTTGCCGGCCACCGGTGAAGAGACGCCGCCGCCGCCCTTGCGCGTCAATCGCACGCGCAAGGGGATCCATGCCAAGGAGGCACCCTCCTCGCAGGCGGATCTCGACGACGCCGCGCTCTACTTCAATCGCGAGTTGTCGCACCTCCAGTTCAACATCCGTGTGCTCGAACAGTCGCTGGATGCCTCGCATCCGCTTCTCGACCGGTTGATGTTCCTGCTGATCGTCTCCTCCAATCTCGACGAATTCTTCGAGATCCGGGTCGCCGGCCTCAAGCACCAGTTGGCCTCGTTTCATGAAGAGACCGGTGCCGACGGCATGACGCCGGCCCGTGTGCTGAGCGAGGTCTCGCGCATCGGCCACGAGCAGGTGGAGCGTCAGTACCGCATTCTCAACGACGTCCTCGTGCCGGCCCTGGAAGAGCAGAAGATCCGTTTCCGGCGCCGTGCCCAGTGGACGCCCGAGCAGGCGGCCTGGGTCGCCGACTACTTCGAGGAGGAGATCGCCCCGGTCATCAGCCCGATCGGGCTGGATCCCTCGCACCCCTTCCCCCGTCTGGTCAACAAGAGCCTCAACTTCATCGTCGAGCTCGAAGGGACCGATGCCTTCGGCCGCGAGGGCGGCATGGCGATTCTCCCGGCGCCGCGCTCGCTGCCGCGGCTGATCCGGCTGCCGGAAGCGCTGTGCGAAGCGGGTTTCACCGATTACGTGTTCCTGTCATCGATGATCCACGCCCACGCCCACGAGGTATTCCCCGGCATGGAGGTGGAGGGCTGCTACCAGTTCCGCCTGACCCGCAACGCCGACCTGTCGGTCGATCCGGAAGAGGTCTCGGACCTGGCCTCCGCGCTTCGGGGCGAGCTGCTGGCCAGGCGCTACGGCAGTGGCGTGCGTCTCGAGGTGGCCGACAACTGCCCCGATAGCCTGATCGATTTCCTGCTCAAGCAGTTCGAGCTTGGCGAGGAGGATCTCTATCGGGTCAACGGCCCGGTCAACCTGACCCGCATGATGGCGGTTCTTGGCGACGTCCAGCGACCCGACCTGCGCTATCGGCCGTTCACCCCCGGCCTGCCCAAGCCGTTGCGCGGCGACGTCAACCTGTTCTCCGCCATTCGCCAGGGCGACATTCTGCTGCACCATCCATTTCAGTCGTTCACCCCGGTGGAGGATCTGCTGCGCCAGGCCGCGCGCGACCCCGACGTCATGGCGATCAAGCAGACGCTCTATCGCACCGGCGCCGACTCCGCGATCGTCGGCGCGCTGGTGGAAGCGGCCCGCGGCGGCAAGGAAGTGACCGTGGTCATCGAACTGCGGGCGCGCTTCGACGAGGCCGACAACCTGGCGCTGGCCTCCCGACTGCAGGAGGCGGGCGCCATCGTCATCTACGGTGTGATGGCCTACAAGACCCACGCCAAGATGATGCACATCGTCCGGCGCGAAAAGGGCGAACTGCGTCACTACGCCCATCTCGGTACGGGCAACTATCACGCCAAGACCGCCAAGCTCTACACCGACTACAGCCTGATGACCGCCAACGACGAGCTCTGCGACGACGTGCACAAGGTGTTCCAGCAGCTCTCCGGCATGGGCAAGCCACGCAAGATCAACACGCTGCTGCATGCCCCCTTCACGCTGCACAAGACGCTGGTCGAGATGATCGATCGCGAGGCCAGACTGGCCGAGAACGGCAAGAAGGCCAGGCTCGTCATCAAGTGCAATGCGATCACCGAGCCGAAACTGATTCGCGCGCTCTATCGCGCCTCCCAGGCCGGCGTGACCTGCGACCTGATCATTCGCGGCATGTGCTGCCTGCGCCCCGGCATCCCGGGCATCTCGGACAACATTCGGGTGCGCTCGATCATCGGTCGATTCCTCGAACATACCCGGGTCTACTACTTCCACAATGACGGCAAGCATGAAGTCTGGTGCTCCAGCGCCGACGCCATGGAGCGCAACATGTTCCATCGCGTGGAGACCTGCTTCCCGCTGCTGGACAAGAAGGTCGCTCAGCAGGTGCGCAAGGATCTCGACACCTATCTGCTGGACAACTGCCAGAGCTGGGAGCTCGACACCGAAGGGCAATATCATCTTCGCGATCCGGGCGATGCCGAACCCATCAGCGCCCAGGAGACGCTGCTCTACGCCTACGCCAGTCAGGCCTGAGCTCGAAGCTCGAAGCTCGAAGCTCGAAGCTCGAAGGAAGCCTAAACCACACCGCCTCCGTCGTAAGCGACGGAGGCGGTTTTCTCTTTCAGCTTCCAGCCGCGTAGCGGCGCTCTTCCCGCTTTCAGTTACACCCCGACCTCTCCACCATCACGCTTGCGGATCACCACGGTGGAGGCCCGCGGGCGGACACTCTCCGAGGTGGTGGCGACCGTGGCATCCTGCACGCTGGCGTCAGGATCGGCCGGCCAGTTGCCCGGGTGCTGGATGTTGATGAACAGCGAGGTCTTGTCCGGCGTGGCGAAGATGCCGGTCACTTCGCAACCGTTGGGGCCGACGGCGAAACGCTTGAGCTGGGCCTGGTCCGCGGCATCGATCACCGCCTTGTCCCCCGGACCGCGGCCGACGCTGCCCGGCACCACCGCCAGCACCTGGTCGTTGGTGTAGTCGGTGACGTTGTCGTAGCCGTTGTCGGTCTCGATCCACAGGATGCCGCGGCCATCGCCGCGGTCGTCGTACCACAGGCCGTCGGGGCTGGCGAACTGGTTGAGCTCGGTGAGACCCGAGAAGTTGTCGGGGTCATTCTCGGCGGCGCCGAAGACGAACACTTCCCACTCGAAGCCGGTGGCCGACGGCGAAGGCTCGCGCCAGCGAATGACCTGGCCACCCTCGTTGTCCGGACGCGGATTGGGGCCATTGACCGGGGCCGTGGCATAGCCCGCGCCCAGTGCCTCGACGTCGCTGCCACCGCTGGTGTAGGTGGCGTCGGTACCCTCGGCGGTGCGCTGGGAGTTGTTGGTCAGGGTCATGTAGACCTCGCCCGACGACGGATCGACGGTGCCCCACTCGGGGCGGTCCATCGGCGTCGCGCCAATGAAGTCGGCGGCGTCACAGGTGTTGATGATCACCCCGGCGAGATCGCGCTCGTTGGCCAGTTCCAGCGCCTGCCATAGCGGCCGGCCGTCCTGGGTGGTGGCGTCCGGGGTCAGCGGCAGCCACTCGCCACTGCCGTCGGCATTGAAGCGCGCCACGTAGAGGGTGCCCTCGTCGAGGTACTTGGAACCGATCGCCAGGCGATCGTAATCCTGCCCCGGGCGATTGGCGTCCTTGGGATCCCAATTGGCCTTGGAGACGAACTTGTAGATGTACTCGTTGCGCGAGTCGTGGCCGGAGTAGAACACCACCGGCTCGCCCTCGATCACCTTGCCCGGCCAGCACCCCTCGTGGCGGAAGCGACCGATATGGGTGCGCTTGAGCGCGGCGGCCTCGGTGCCCACGCTGTCGGTGTTGCCGTAGGGATCGACCTCCACCACATAGCCGAAGGTACGCGGCTCGTTGCGGTAGTCGCCGGCGGCGGAGGCGGCACTCGGAGTGGTATCGAAGCGCGCGAACTCGCCGTTTGTGCCCCCCTGGGCGGTCTCCCAGCCGTAGCGGCCGCGGCCATCGGGCAGCCCCAGGCGGTCGTCGTCGCGATAGCGCCCGCTCGATTTGGTGAAGACCTCGGGCCAGTTCTCCTCGCAGGTGAGGTAGGTGCCCCAGGGGGTGTAGCCGTTGGCGCAGTTGTTGTTGGTGCCGCGGGTGCGGGTGCCGTTGGTGGAGTAGGCGGTCACCACGTAGTCGCTGCCGCGTACCGGTCCGGCGAGTTCGATCGGCGTGGCCGAGGTGATACGACGGTTGTAGCGCGAGCCGCGCTCTTCACGCCACTGGCCGTTGGCGTCGAGCATGAGCTTGACCAGGGTCACGCCGTGGGCGTTGATCTCGGTGCGCACCTCGTTGGCCGGACGTGCGCCGCTGTCGGCATTGGTCGGGCCGCCCTGGGGCGCCCACAGCGCGTCCTGGTCGATGTACTCGTTGTTGAGCGCCATGATGAACTCGCGCGAGGCGCTCTCGTCGCTCAGCGCGAAGTTGTGCATGCCGTCGTGGTGCATGCCCACGCTGGCTGCCTGATATTCGGGCGTCACGCGGAGGTTGGCCGACCAGTTGCCGACACTGTCGTCGAGCGGGGTACCCCAGGGAATCAGCACCTGGGCGACGTAGCCTTCGGGCACCACCACCGCATCGGTGCGCGAGCCGCGGATCGAGGCGAACGCCAGCGCCAGCGGGGTGGCTTCCGGCGAACCGCCGCTGGAGCCACCGTTGTCACCGTCGCTGCTGCAGCCGGCCAGGCCGAAGCCGCCGAGCAGGCCCATGGCGGCCAGCCCCGCGCCCCCCTGCATGACGCCGCGACGCGATACACGGCGTGAGAGTACCGACGAGAACGGCTCGTTGCTGCTCTGGTTGAGAACGCGATGATCCTCGATTTCCTTGCTCATGGGGTGTCCCCTCTACTCTGAGTGATCCACTAATGACGGTCTGCTAGTCAACGGCACCCGGGCCGGCGATGCGCGCCGCCGGCCACTTGGCGTCCCGGTGCCTGTGGTCACCGGGCTGCGTTACCGGAGGCAACTTAGAGCAGCAACGTGACAACACCATGACGATTCCGGCGGCAGCGCCGCGCCCGTTGCATGGTCACGAAACCGTCATCTCCCAATCATTAGGATGCCGAGTCCGGCGGCGGCGAAGGCCGTGCGCCGCGTTGAATCATTCGCGGGAGCCTCATGACTGACCCCCTTTCCACCGCCGCCCAGGCCGCCACCGGCCGGGGCTGCGACCCCAGCCGCCGTCGCCTGGTCGGCGCCCTGCTGGGTGCCGGACTAGGCGCCGGGCTGAGCGGCTGCGCCACGCCGCTGACAGGCACCGCGCGGGCGCCGGCCCCTGGGCGCCAGGTCGAGATCCTCTACTTCGCCGACACCCTGGAGTGCTTAGGCCCCACGCGCATCGTCGCCCCCGCCACCTATCTCGGCCCGGCGTCGCTGCTCGGCGCCGCGCCCTGGGCCACCGCGGACGGCGTGACCACGCTGGCGGGCAGTGCTAGCGCCGAGTGGGCCGTACTCTATACACCACGCAGCGCCGCCCGACGCCACACCGCCGGCTATGGCGGCCTGGCCGTGCAGCTCGACCGGCTGCGCCGTGAACTCGGCGCCGAGCGCACCCTGACGCTGGAGAACGGCCAGTGCTGGAGCGGCAGCGGCCTGGGCCATCTCGCCACCGGCAGCGCCGGCGTCGCCGCCAGCCG